>VGYV01000120.1 GCA_016872855.1 Planctomycetota bacterium | reverse complement strand
GGCCGAGGGCGTTGGCAACGGAGCCGCCGTCGTACTGGCCGAGGAGGGCGAAGGTGCCGCCCGCGAGGGAGACACGCGGGTTGCCCGTCGCGCCCAACGCTGGGGTGGCGGGCGGGGTGGCCGCGGCGCGGAGGAGGGAGTTGGCCTCCACCCGGAAGTTCGTGCTCCCGGCCACAACTGTCCCTGCGTTGTTGTCGAGCTCCAGGGCGGCACAGTTATATATCCTCATGATACTGTTGGCGATGCCCTGGTCGTTGTAGGAGGTGACGGTGGCGCGGGACTGGGGCGGGTAGCCGTCGAGGACCACGTTGGTGGTGCTGGCGAGGTTGCTCTGGCCGCCTGCGGTGCGGAGTGCGCCGAGGTTGGCGCCGCTCGGCGCAACCACCAGGGTGCTGCCGGGGGTGAAGTCGGTGCTGGCGAAGTTCATCTTCGCCCCGCCGAGGGTGAGGGTGGAGCTCGTGCCGAGGTCGAGATCGCGGAATGTCGCCGTGTAGTCGGTGAGCGCGCGAAGCACATTCGTCGTGGTGCCCGCGACGACTGTGACGTCGGTGGAGCTCATGTCCAGGGCCGCCATGGCGTTGGCGGACCAGAGGTTGGCCTGGTTGGGGTTGCCGGGGCTGATGGGCATCAGGCTGCCGCCGGGGAGGGCGACCCGCGCAAGGTTGAGGTTCGACCCGCCGCCGTACTCGCCGTGGCCCACGGCGAACATGTACTGGCCGGCCGTCGAGAGGGTAACGGTCTTGGTGCCGGTGTCCTGCCAGGCAAGAAGCTCGCCGTTGTTGGTGGCAAGCAGGCCGGTGGTGGACTCGAAGACGCCGTTCCGGTTGAGGTCGAGCCAGATCATCGAGCGCTCGTCGTGGCCCTCGACCTTGAACTGGTAGTTGCCGGTGGTGGTGACGTTGAGGTAGCCGATCCAGAGGTTCATGTAGTTGTCCCACCGGGTGATCGTGCCGGTGCCGATGAAGTCGTGGTCGCTGAAGAGGGAGACGACGTTGCGGTTCATCAGGGTGCGGCTGCTGGGGGTGAGAGTCATGAGGCCGCCGTTGTTGTGCAGGTTCATCGCGCTGTCGGGCCCGAAGTCGTAGCCCATGTGGACGAGTGCGTTGGCGACGGTGGTGGGAGCGCCCTGGGCCTCGAAGGTGCCACCGGCGAGGACAAGGGTCTGGGCATTGCCCAGCGGCGGGCTGGAGGAGAGCGCCGTCAGCTTCCCGGCGTTGACCCGGAAGGAGGAGGCAGGGTCGGCGGTGACGTTGCGGAGGGTGAGGACGCCAAGGCCCGACTTGAGGAGGTTCGTGGCGGTGCCGCCGTCGGTGTAGCTGTCCAGTGTCAGGTTGCTGTTGTTGACCGCCATGGTGATGGTGCGGCCCGCTGAGCCGCCGTTGACGGACAGGCCGCCCTGGAAGACCGTGTTGCCGCCGTAGGTCGTCAGGGTCGTCGCCGCGTCCATCGTCAGGGAGCCGAGCGTGGCCGTGTAGTCGGTGACGGTGCGGAGGCCGGAGTTGGCAGTCACGCTGATGTTGGTGGTGGGTGAGTTGATGGGGCCGACGTCCTCGATGGACCAGAGGCCGTTCTGGGCGGCGTCGGCGGGCTTGATGATGGCCTCGGCGGCCATGGTGGGCGACTTGGCGTAGACGGTGATGGTGGAGCCGCCGCCGCCCTCGCTGTGGCCGACGGCGAACTTGTACTTGCCCGCGGCGAGGCTGACGGTCTTCGTCCCGCCGTCCTCCCAGGCCAGGAGCTCGCCGTTGTTGGTCACCATCGTGCCGGTGTTGGACTGGAACACCCCGTCCTGGTTGAGATCGAGCCAGACGGCGCTCCAGTCGTCGTCGCGGCTGACCCGGAACGTGAAGGCGCCGGGCGCGGTCACGTTCAGGTAGCCGGTGAACAGGTTCATGTAGTTGTCGGTGTAGGAGACGGCGCCTGTGCCGGTGAAGTCGCCGTCGGCGCCGAAGTCCAGGCCGCGGCTTCCGGGGCCGAGGGTGAACGGCACGATGCCGCGGGGCACGACAGCGACCTTGCCGTCCTTGTACAGCATGCCGGCGTTGTTATGGATGTTGAAGGCCACGGTGTCCTGGGTCACGTGGTAGCCGCGGTGCTGGAGGGCGTTGGTGTTGAGCACGGTCTGCACGCCCTTGAGTTCCATCGTCCCGCCGTCGAGAATGAAATCGGCTCCGTTGAGCGGGCCGGGACCGCAGACCATGTTGAGCCGGCCGGCGTTCACCCGGAGCGTGTTCGTCCCGTCCATCGAGTTCGCGCCGGCAGACTGGTCGAGGGTGAGGTTGCCGGCGCCGGCCTTGACGAGCGTGTCGCCGGCGCCCATGGTGAGTCGGCGGGCGGTCAGGAGGCCGCGGGCGAGGTTAACCGTGGCGGTGCCGCCGAGGGCGCTCGTCGTGAGGGTCTCGATGGTCCCCCCGTCGGAATCCGGCCCCGTCGAAAACGTCGCATTGCTGCCCAGCGAGATCGTCCCACCGGGGGAGGCATTGACCGGACCGCGAACCAAAAGCGTGTTGCCCGCCCCGATGGCGACGACACCGCTGTTGCTGATGTTGAGGGTGTGGGCCAGGCGGTCCGCCTCCACGGTGACCGTGTTGGGGGAGTCGAGCAGCGCGGTGATGGTGCCGTCGGGGAAGTCCGGGGGCGGAGGCGGCGGCCCGGGAGCGACCGCGAGCCAGTTGCTCGTGCCCCAGTTGGCGCTCCCGGCGCCCGGGTTCCACTGGAGCGTGCCCGCCGAGGGCTCGAGGAGGATGAAGCCGTTGACGTCGCCGAACCGCACGGTGGTGAGTTGGTTCACGTCGTGCGAGGTCACGCACAGGCCCCCGAGTATCGTCCCCGTCAGCGGCGTCGTCAGCAGGTTCGTCCCCAGAAGAGTCCACGGATCGCCGACGTTAAACTTGTAGTAGTTCCTGAATGTGATGCCATCGCCGAGGTATTCCACCCTCAAGTAGGCGGGGGTGTCGCGCGTGATCCTGGGTCCCGTGGTTGTCGAGCCCTCGCTGCCCGCCCCATCGTTGCGCCGGATCTGGGCGTTGATGCCGTTGGCGTCCGCCTCCGCGATGATCGTGCAGGAGTTGCGGGAGTTATTCACCAGCGACTGGCGGACCATCACGCCGCCTTTCCGCCAAGCGTTGGTCCCGCCGATGAATCCGGTCAGGCCGACATTGGCCCAGATGTCGAGCGGCTGGGTGGCGCTGAAGGTCTGGTAGACGAAGTAGAAGCCGTCGTCGGCGTCCCAGATGTCGCGCCCGTCGCCCGTGATGTCGTACAGACCGGGGGCCGGCTGGGTCATCGAGCCCCCGCCCAGCGGGCCCGGCGTGCCGACTACGGCCTCCAGGATAGGTGCCGCGTGTGCCGGGGTGGCGGCGAGGATGAAGGTGAGACCCAGGGCTACGAGGGCGGCTCCCACGCGGGTTCGGCTGGCAGGGGACATCGGCTTCTCCTTCGGTTACGCGAACATCCCAGACCCCCTCCCAGTGAGCAGTTGTTACACTAGCAAACTGTGTGCCGGCGACGGTGACCGCGACGACGATTTACCTGCTTTTCTCTCCGACGCTGTTACACCTTAGAAATACGAGACTTACAGCGAGATTCCGGCTGCGCTTGGCACCTGGCCGGGTCCACCCCGAGCGCTGCTCGCGCGCGGGATGTTGACGCTACGCAACGTCGCGCCGCTCACCGGACGAGACTGGAGTCCACAAGCAATTGGAATATCTATAGTTAGCGTCGTTCGCTGGCCCGTTGCCCGGAGGCAACGTCGGTATCCCGCCCCTGGACGGGTATGTGCTGCAACCTTACATTAGATAAGGACTTGCGGAGTCAAGCCGGCATGTTGCCATCCGTCAACGCCATTTGGCGTGTCGGGCGTCGGTGCGCCGGCTCCATTGTTGCGCCCCGTAGCGCGCGCTGGGGCGCGAGAATGGTGAAATGGCGATTCGCCGCGGAATTCGGCCGCCGTTCGGTTGTTTCGCACAGCCGGACGGGGCGCGACAATGGGCACGCTGGCCCCGGATGCCGCTGGCCGCCTGAGTCGGAAAAACCATACACCTGTGGCTGATGTGTCAGCCGCGGCATGCGGCCCCAGCGGGCGCCTCTACCGCTGGCCATAGTGGCGGTCGGCGAAGTCCATGTAGCGGTCCCAATCGTAGGCCATCAGGTCGTGGCCCCCGGAGCGGATATGGTAGCCGATGGCGCCCATGGCGGGCTGGTCGAGGCCAGGCATCTCCTTCGCGGGGAGGCCCTCGGTGCCGAGGAGGCGGCAGACGGGGTCGGCGTGGAGGCAGGAGAGGAACTCGCCCTTGGGGTCGGCCCAGCGGTCTCCCACGGCGCTGGCGACGTAGACAGGGCGCGGTGCCGAAAGGGCGACAAGCTCGTGCTGGTCCACCGGCAGGTCGGCCTCCTTGGCGCTGTACTTCCTGAAGTTCTCGCAGAACCAGTGGGGGAAGTTGCGGTTGAGGACCTCGACGGTCTCGCCGTAGAAGCGCTTGCTGAGTGCGGCGCCGCCGGCGCCCGAGTTGTTGGAGATGACGATTGCGAAACGCTGGTCCTCTGCGCCCGCCCAGAGCGCGGTCTTGCCGAGGCGCGAGTGGCCGAGGACGGCGACCCGCTTGGCATCAACGTCCTTGTCGGTCTCGAGGTAGTCGAGGGCGCGGCTGAGGCCCCAGGCCCAGGCGGCGATGGCGCCCCAGGAGTGTGGCTGGCGCTTGCCCATATCGAAGGCGGGGTGGACGCCGTTCTTGAAGCCGTCGTGGAAGTCGGGGTCAATGTCGCCGTAGTAGATGGTGGCGAGTGCATAGCCGCGTGCGAGGATGCGGTCGAGGGGGAAGCGAGAGGCTTCGGCGCCGCGGGCCTCCTCCGTCGCCTTGTTCTTCACCACCCCCTTGCCGTCGCGGTGCCAGTTCTGCGAGAGCCTAATGGCGGGGTCGGAGTGGACGGCGTGGTTTCCCTGGAAGTTGAGGATGAGGAAGGCGGGGCCCGGCTTCTTCGCCTCGTTGGGCAGATAGAGAAGCAGGTCGGCCTTCGGCCCATCGTCCTTGCCGGTGAAGAGGATAGTGACTTGTCGGCGCGTGGCCTTGCCGCCGAGGGCCTTCGGCTCGTTATCGCCGACCTTGAAGGCCAGGGCTTCGGGCTTTGCGGGCGAGCGGCCGTAGACGTGTGTGCGGAACAACTCCAGAATCTCGGGCCGCCGCTTCGTCCGCCACATCTCGGCGCTCGTCACCTTCGTGCCGTCCTGCATCACCAGCGGGTCGGGCAGCGTGTAGGGCGGCACCTTCTCCTCATCATAGTTCACTGGCGGCCCGCCCGCCTCAGCCACGGCGAGCGAAAGAGTGACCAGAGCGACAGCGATCACGATCGAGCCGCAGAACTCGGTTCCAGCCATCATGCCTTACTCCAGTGCAGCCAGATTGTTCAAGGGTTGGGCGCCGGGTACTGGCTCACCCCGTTGGAACCTATCTGAAAGTCTCCGCCAGTTGCATGTCGGTGCGCAGGATCTGGTTCACAACTGTGGAGAGGTCCGTCTTCCGCTTGCGCGCGATCTGGGTGACGAACGCCAGGACCTCTTCGTCCAGGTAGACAGGGAGGTTCAGCTTGGTTCCGGGCCGGTAGAACTTGCCTCGTTCTGCCTTGGAGAAGTCGTAATGGTTCTTCATGGTTTACTCCAGGTAAAGGTCGGTTTCCTGTTTGTCCGCCTTGCGGCTTGAGAAGATCCGGATGGTCGGCTCCTCCCCTGCCACCTCCCTGAATGTGTGGCACACGACGAGCACTCGCCCCGTGGCTGACATGCCCAGTGTTACCCAGCGATCTTCAGCCTCGCTGTGTTCCGTGTCGAAGAGCGTCCTCATCCGCGGGTCGAGGAAGACCGTGGCGGCCTCCTCGAAGCTGACGCCGTGCTTGCGGCGATTCGCCGCCGCCTTTGCCAGATCCCACTCGAAGTCGTACGCCATCGAGCCGACCTCATAGCACGAGTGCGTGAGGGATATTGGGACTCTCGGGGTTCACGACGACCTTCCGTTGCGATGGCGAGATCACGAGGTCCATGTCTTCCATCGGGACGGCGCCGAGCAGCACCTTGTCGCCCAGGACCAGCGCCCCGACGTAGCAGTTCCTGTTTTCAAAGATCACCTCAATCGGGCCGACATAGGGCACCTCTCGCCGCCGTCCGTCGGCCACAGTCACCTCCCGCGTTCTGGCCATCGGCAACTGGAGCTGGATTGCGACGTGCTCGGGGATGCAGAGCGTCATCGCGGCCGTGTCGGCGATGGCCGAGACCCTGATCGGCTTGAGCTTCGGCCGGCGCGGATTCGCCAATTCGATCTCAGCATGCGCGTATCCCATGGCAGCCTCCTATTCCCTGTGGACGGCGGGGCGCTGACTGCGCGGCGCCCTCCGGCATGAGTATAACCGGCCGGCCCCGTGTGTCAAGGGGCAAGCAGGGTCTTGAATCTCTCGTCCTGGGGTGCTAGGGTAAGGGGGGAGAGGGAACCCGATCGAGCCGAGGAGAGTGTGCCATGGTGCATCGCAGGTGGGTCCTCGGTGTGCTGCTGGCTCTGCCCGCGTGGGTCGCGTGCGGGGAGGTGGTGGGGGAGAATCCGCTGCTGCGCGCCCTGGAGGCGGAGAAGCCCGATCCGAAGGCGGTCCGCGCGGAGCTGGTGAACATGCTCGACCAGCTTGAGCGCGGCGACACGCGGCTTCTCCTCGAGCGAGTGGAGCGGACGCACGGCACGTCGCTCGCCGCGCCCCTGGCCGGCGTGGCCGTGGACGCCACCGTTCAGGAGGCGGTGAGGGCCAGAGCCGCGGAACGGCTGGGATATGCGGTCTACCACGCGACGAAGGAGGCGCAGCCGCGCCTCCGCGCGCTCGCCCTCCCCCTTCTCCAGAAGCTCGTCTCGGACCCCTCCCCGCTCATGCGCCGCCACGCCGTCCAGGGCCTCTGCACGGCCGACCGCACGCAGCCCCACCTGGAGCACTTCGAGGCGCTCCTCGCCGACCCTGACCGCCAGGTGCGCCTCTTCACCGCCTACTACCTCACGTGCTTCACGGACCACAGGGAGACCTGGCCCTACGTGAAGCGGGCGCTGCGGGACTCCGACCGAGGCGTCCGCCGGGCGATCACCGAGGCCCACGCGCTGAAATGGCCTCGCACGAAGGACCACCGGGAACTGCTCTTCGAGTGCTGCGCCTCGGCAGGCGAGGAAGAGACCCTGGAGCTGCTCGAGAGCGCGGCGCGCGTCGTGTCGGACGCCGATCTGCCCACCCTGGCGAAGCTCTTCGAGGCAGGGACCCCGCGAACCCGTGCACAGATCGTGCGACTGGCCGGGCGGACTCGCCAACCCCATGATCTCCTCAAGAGGGCGCTGGAGAGCGACGACGCGGACGTGAGGGCGGCCGGACTCGACGTGGTCGAGCGCGGCGGCGACGATGCGGCGCTCGAACTCCTTCGCCGCTTCATCGCCGCCCGCGCCGGCGAGGAGCGCCAACGAGCGGAGACGATCCTCGCCGCCTTGACCGCGCCGACACCATTGCCCGACGTCCGAAAGCTGATGGCCGAGGTCCTGCCGCCCAAGGCGCCGCCCCGCGCGGCCAGGGAGCTGATCGCCGAAGCGACCCGCACCTACGAGCCGCCGCCCGAGACCCTCGGCTGGCTCTTCCTGGCCGACGACCCGAGGGACGTCGAGCTGTTCCGCCCCCTGCTGGAATCGAACAATCCCAAGCTGCGTGCCGTCGCCTGCAAGTACCTCGGCCGGGTCAAGGACGGGCCGAGCTTCGAGAAGGTCGTCTCCCTGGCCCAGGACCGCGACACGGTGGTCCGCCGCCTCGCGGCCGAGGCCCTCGGGGACTACGGCCGCATCGAGGGCCTGCCGCACCTGCTGCGCCTGCGCCAGGACACGGACCCCGACGTTCGGGACCGCATTCCCACGGCCCTGGGCAAGATCCCAGGGGCCGAGGCCACCCAGGGGCTCATCGAGTTCGTCCAGACCGACGGCAAGGGGATGACCTGGAGCATCCAGCACAGGGCGCTCGACGCCCTCGTCGCCCGCCGCGACCGCGCCGCCATCCCCGTCCTGATCGAGCTCCTCGACCCGCCCAAGGGCTTCTCCGCGACCCCCTCGGTCCAGCTCGCGCTCAAGGAGCTATCCGGCCATTGGATCAAGGGGAATTACGAGGATCCAGCCGACCGCAAGCGCCTCGTCATCGCCTGGCGCGAGTGGTGGGGGAAGGCCGCGGCAACACTCGAGCCGCCGCGCCGCGAGCCCGAGGCCACCTACTGCGGGTGCCGCCTGATGATCGAGCCTCCCACGCAACGGCCCTGGAGCGACGCACTCAGCGTCTATTTCCAGCTACATGGCGGGACCCCCGTCGCTCCGCTCGTCGTCCCGGTGGATGATGGCGGAGTGGACGGCTACCTCCAGTACGTGCTCCATCGCGACGGCCGCGAGGTCGAGCGAGGGAATCTCCCCGAGAACCCTGCTGCCCTGGGCTTACATCGCTACTCGTCGATCCCCTTCGGCAACATCGCGTCCGTCGGCGGGATGAGGGCCACATCCGTCGCCTTCTCGCCGAGAGCGGCGGCCGGGGACTACGAGCTCCAGGTCGAGGCGCGCTTCCTGTGCACCACGCAGGCATCGAAGGATTTCGTGGAGAACGTGTTCGCCAGCGGGCCGCACCGCACGGCGGCCGAGGCATTCACCCTCAAGTCGAACCGCGTCCGCCTCACGCTCCCCGCCACCAAGGGGGCCCGCGAGCAGTTGACGGAGGAGGGCCTGGACCAACTGGCGCGGCTCCTCGCCCAGCCCAAGTGGAGCATGCAGACGCTGACCGTGGTCGGCTCCGCGGGCGGACCGGAGGCGAAGCCTCAGCCTCGCACGATCACCCTCGACGGGCCGTGGGCCGTCGGACAGCTCGCCCGCCGCGAGGGGTCGCGCGCCCTCCCCGTTGTGCTGAAGCACTATGACCCGAAGACGGCCAACGACTGGCAGCTCTACTACCTGGCCGGGGTGGACGATCCCCGAGCCCGGGACGCGCTCGACCGGGCGTTCCTCGCGGACAACCCGCTTCTTGGGCAGCGAATGGGCCTCCTGGGGGCGATCCCGGATCGCCGCGCGAAGGAGCGTCTCGTCGGCGTCGCCACGGCGGAGATCGGGAGCGAGGGCTGGAACTGGCACACGAGTCGCGAAGCGCTGGAGGCCCTCGATGGCCGCCTCGGCCCCGACGACAAGGCGTTCGTCCCCGACCTGTGCCGCGAGCTGGCCGGGCGGCTCATCTCGGCTCGCGACCGCCACGTCATGCGCGGCGGCGAGTCGCTCTGGGGCGCCTTCCGCACCGCCTTCTTCCTCGGCCAGATCGGCGACAGGCGAGCGATGGGCCTCCTGCGGCAGGCGACGAAGGCAGGCGTCCCCCGCAGCTATCTCGGCAAAGAGCAATGCGTCTTCCTCCGCTGGTATGCCGCCGCCGCGCTCAAGCTCATCGAGGTCCAGAACCGCCCCGAAGCCGAGCGCCGGACACTGGCGAAGGAGTGGCTTACCCACTGCTTCTCATCCGCGGAGGAGCACTTCATGTCCCGCTCGCGCCTCATCCCCGTGTTGAGCCAGATGCTCGGGGAGGAGCGCAAGGCATTCTACGAGGGACTGCTCCGGGGCCTTACGGACCCCTGGATGGCCCACGACGCGAGGCGCCTGGGCGGGTCCTATTGACCTCTGCGGAAGCAATGTGCGACGCGCAGCCCCCGAATGGGGGTGATTCAGAAGCCCATGAATCGCCCCTTTCAGGGGCTCATGCGTGGGTGCGACCTGGTTCCCAGGGCTCCCTTCGGTCGCCCTGGGCTACGGCTGGCTCGCCCACTTCGTGGGCTACCGGGCACCCGTCCCGGCGACTCCACGACGGCACATTAGTCCTGCGGAGGCCAATGGCCCGCCGCTGTCGTGTGTCAAGGGGCTGGGGAGGGCGGAGGGTGCTTCCGCGCGAGTTCGGCCCTCATCGTGGCGAGGTTGGCAGCAAGGGTGCGCTGGGCGGCCTTGAAGCGGTCGGGGAATGCCTTCCCCATCCGGTCGGCGACGCCCTGGACCCGCTGGAGGCAGGCGTCGGCGGCCTGCTGCGAGTGAGCAACCTCGCGGAAGCGGCTCAGGACGGGGTTCCAGCCCGTGCCCTGCTTCGCCAGGAGCATGCCGGGGTAGAGTTCGACGAGGTCTTTGAGGACGGCCCGCTGCTCGGACGTCTCGGCCAGGTGTGCGATGGCCTGGCCGATGGAGCGCGCGGGGTCGTAGCCCCAGGGGTTGTAGGCGTAGTCGGCGATGGTGAGGAGCGGGATGCGGTTGGCCTCGTTCTGTGGGCAGAGGGGGTTTGCCATGTAGCCGTCGGCGGCCTCGAAGAGGTCGGGGTCGCGGCCGCTCACCGGGCCGAGGTGAAGGGTCGGCTGGGCGTCGTTGACGGGATAGTTGTCCCACACGATGAGGCGATGCTTCACGCGGTCCCTGTAGGCTTGCGCCGCGGCGCGGGTGATCGCCGGCGTGACGACGCCTGGCCCGGTCCAGAAGACGTAGACGTCCTCGTGCAGGTCGCTCGCCAGGGTCTCGAGGTAGGCCCTGGCGGCGCGGTCGTCGCCTGTGCCCCAGTAGTATGTTGGGCAGAAGACCATTTGGGCCTTTGGGTTCCTGGCGCGAAGGCGTCGGAGGATTTCGTTGACGGCCTTGGCCTGGCCGGCCGCGTCAATCCCCTTGCTGATGTCGTCGAGGCAGATGCTGAACCAGTTGACGCCGAGGCCGGCCATCCACTCGTAATGAGCCCAGAGGGCGTCGAGGTCCTTCGCGCTCTGGTAGTCGAGGGGGCGGCTGGAGCTGAGGTTTGGGTTGGTGGCGAAGCAGAACTCGATGCCGTGCTTCTGGCAGGCGCGCACGACCTCCTCGTAAGCCTTCTTCTTGGCGTCGGGGAGCGGCTCCCACCAGCGGTTGCCGCCGGGCGTGAACATCGAGAGATAGCAGTTCATCAGGAAGTTCATCTTGCAGGCGGCGAGGACGGGGATTTCGGCGAGGTATTGCTCGGGGATCCAGTTCCAGCCCTTCATGCCGCGAACCTTGAAAGCCGGCTCGGTGTGGCCTGGCGGGAGGTCCTCGGGCAATGGCCTCTTCTCGATAGGCAGCGTGACCGTGAGGAGGTCCTCGCTCGCAGCGGCGGCCGGCACGTAGTCCTCGCCCGCGATGCAGCACTCGGCGACCATGAACCACGGCGGCATCCCCGCCGCGCCCTTGGGCGCGTGGTTGAAGACCGCCAGCTCATTGGGGCCGGCCTTGAGCGCGCCTGCGGGTATCGGGTATGCCGCCCATTGCCAGGCGTCGGAGGGGAACTCGCTGGGGCCGCGGGCGAGGGGCTTCCCGTTCAGCGCGATCTCGATGGGGCAGGCGGCTGCCGCATCGTCGTCCCGGGCGCGCAGGTGCAGGAACGCCGGCTTGCCGGGCGCCGCGTCAAGCTGAAAAGTCGCCCGCATTGACGCCAGGGGGCCATTCGATTCGGCGTAGACATAGTTCACGCCCGACACGCCATAGAAGGTCCCCCCGAAGCGTCCGGCGGCGCCGCCCGCAAAGTCGCTCCCCCGCAGGCGCACCAGCGGCTTCTCCTCCCCGCTCAAGGCGGCGCACATGGCCAAGAGACAGGTCAGGAGAGCTCGGCTCAGCGGACTCGCCATGGCCTCACCTCCTATGGGGCTTCTGGGCGAAGGCCCTGGGCAGTGCCCACGAGGGCATGGGCGGCTTCCTGGGGGCAGGGGAGGGCGTTCGCCCAGGCGAAGGCCACGTCAGGCGAGCGCTTGGCCCACGCGGCGGCGACGGCTCGGAGGGCGTCCAGGCGGTCGCGGGTCGGCTCGAGCTTGGCGGCCCACGCCGCGGCCTGCTTGGGGTCCTTGCCTGCCCAGGCCGCGGCTGCGGCGGATGCCGCGGCGGCGCGGTAGGAGTAGTAGTCGGTCACGCCGGCCCAGGTCTCGGCGAGGCGTGCGGCGGCCTCGGGGTCGCGGCCCGCGAGCTCGATGGCAACCTCGTGGATGATGTGGCTCTTGAGGACGAGGCGCTTCGCCTGGCCGACGAGTTCCAGGGCGGCCGGGGCGGCCCGCTTCGCCAGGGCGCGGGCCAGGGCGGGCAGGGCGTCGCCCGTGCCGCCGCCGGCCTTCGCGTAGTAGTCGAGCGCCGCCTTCGGGTCCGTGGCGGCCCAGGCGGCGGCGACGCCGTCAATCGCGTTGGCCTGGAGGCCGCCGGGCTTGTCGGGGAGCGCGGCGGCCCACTGCACGGCGGCCTGGAGGTCCTTGCGGCCGAATGCCTCGCCGATCTCGCGGACGAGTTTTCCGAGCCGGGCGTTCTGCTCGTGCCGGTGGCCGACGTTGAGGGCGGCGAATGCCGCGCAAAGGTCGGCCGCGCCCTTCGGGTCCGCCTTGGCCGTCTCGCGGGCCACGGCGGCGAGGGCCATGATCCGCGTGTAGGCGTCCTGGATCTTCGCCGCGTAGTCGGCGGCGGCCTTCGGGTCCTTCGCGGCCCAGCCCTCCGCGAGGTCACGGGGGAATGCCTTCACGAACTCCTTCTCGGAGCGGCCGGCGAGTGCGGCCTGGGCGGCCTTCGGGTCCTTCGCTGCCCACTCCCGAAGGACGGCTCGGAGGGCGTCCACGCGACAGCCCTCGTGGTTCTTGATCGCCTCGGCCATCGTGAGGGCGGCCTGGGGGTCCGACTTGGCGAGCTCGCGGGCGGCCTCCATTGGGGCGGTGCGGGGCAGGTTGCCCCAGCCCTCCTCGGCCAGGTGCTTCCAGATCAGCTCGTCGGCGAGCTTCGGGTCCTTCTGCACCATGCCCACGACGGCGTGGTGGAGGGCCGTATTGCGGGTCGCCAGGTCGCCCTGCGTGCGCTCCTGGAACTTCAGCCCCCAGTCGGCGGCGGCGCGCGGGTCGCGGCGGCCCCAGGCGAACATCACGACGCTCAGAAGGTCGCGCCTGGCGGTCCAGGCCTTCAGGCGGTCGGCCAGGTCGGCGGCGCGGGCGGGATCGGTGTGCGCCCACTCCTCGGCGATGGCATAGAAGGTCCAGGTGCGTGCGAAGCGTTCCTCGACCTTCGCGGCGCGCCCGACGGCCTGGTTGAGTGCCTCCTCGCGGGTCGCAGCGGACAGGGCGGCGGGGAGCGCGAGGGCGAGGAGTGCGCTGCGGCTCATCGCGTGCCCTCCCCGATGCCGCTGAGGCGCACGGAGTCGCCCTCCTTGTAGTGCTTGTTGCGCAGGACGTCGCGGCAGCGCTCGCGGACCGCGGCGGCGAGGCCGAGGGCCTTGGGGTCGCCGGCTCCGGCGAGAGCCGCCTCCTGGCGGATGCGCTTGACGGCCATGCGGAGGGCCTGCATCCCGCCGTCCACCTCCTCGCCTGCCCCGCGCATCTGGGGGTCGAAGTCGCGGACTCGCGCGGCCAGGTTGGGCGCAGCCTGGCGGATGAGGTCCTTGCAGTGGTCGAGGGCGAGGCGCCACTCCTCCGGGAACGCGCACGGCTTGCCGTGCTCGGCCATCGTGTTCCAGAGCTGGCGCATCCCGCGGGCGATGGGGATGACGCGGTCGGCCAGGCCCTTCGCCGCGGGCTCCTTCGCGGCAGCGGAGTCGGCCAGCTCGATGATCTTATCCGACCACGCGAGGTACTCCTGGATGCGCGCGTGGGCGGCGTCGAGGAAGTCCTTGATCTTCTCGACGGATTCGAGGGCCTGGTCGGTGGCGGCGAGCGGGTCTTCGCGGCGTGGGGTCTCGGCCCTCTCACTGAGATAGTAGTACATGAGGCCGCCGCGCTCGGAGCAGGTGGCCGCGGCGGTGGGCTTGCCCGTGCCCGCGGCCCCCGTGCTGCGGGTCTTGTTGAGGCCCTCGAGGTCGAGGATGTACTCGCACGGCCCCGCGCCCAGCGCCCCGCGCATCACGTCCACCAGCGTGAAGGCGTCGAGCGGTGTGCCCTTCACGCGGTCTCGTGGGTAGTTGACGGCGAGGAGGAAGTCAGGGCTCCTGACCTTCTCGCGGGTCATCATGTGGGTCAGCTCGGTCTGGAGGTGGAGCCGCCACTCGGTGCCGCTGAGCCAGCTCGGCACCCAGGGGTGGACGTAGACGTCGCTGTACGGCGTGTCGCCCTTGGGCGGGAGGGCCTTGGCCTCCATCGTCTCGGAGGCGACGCCCGATGCCGCCCCGAGGGCCGGCCGCTTGGCCAGGATGGTCATCCACTTCGCCGCGAAGGGGGGCCGCCAGCCCTCGACGACGAACGTCTCGTCCTTCGCCGCCGAGGCGAGGTCCTTGCCGAACCAGATGCCCTCGCGAGCAAGGAGGGCCACGTAGAGGCTTTTGCCCTTCAGCCCCACCTGGGTCACGGCGAAGCGGCGGGCCGGCCCCTCGCCCTCGGGCGTCAGCACCACCTCGTCCGCGCCCTCCTTGGGCCACACGAGCATTGCCAGGGCCGCGTGGCCGTCGAGGAGCTGGACGAAGAAGTTCTCCGCCGGGGCATACACCTTATCAACGCGGGTCTCGGTCGCGTCGTAGAGGACATCGCTCCCGAAGAAGTCGGGGATGAAGGCCAGGCGGGCGCGGCCCCGCATCCGGACGGCGTCCACACCCGTGCCTGGGACGAGCTCGACGAACGGCTTGCCGAGGCCGATCTTGAGGCGGGCCTCCGCGGCCCCCGCGGCGAAGGCGATGGTCACCCCCGTCCCGTCGCACTCGGCGCACCGAAGGTCCTTCAGGCCCGTGGCCTCGCGCCCTTGGTCATCTACGAGTACCAGCTCCAGCCGAGCGGCGCCCGCCTTGCCGGCGGCCTTCGGGGCGAGCGAGACGCCCGCCGAGCCGGCGGCCAGGACTGCTACTAGGTCGGGGGTTTCCACCGCCACGCCGCCGGCAAGCGACGCCGCCCGAGCCGCCTCAGCCGACAGCGCCTTCCACCCCTCGCGGCCCTCCGCCTTCTGCGCCCCTGGCGGCAGCGCCCACGCCCGCAGCGTCGGCCCTTCATCGGCCGCTCCGCTCCAGGCCAGCGATGCGGCTTCCGCGACGATGAGAAATGCCAAGCGGACGCGGCGCTCGTGTCTTGCCATGTCGCCTCAGTCCCTCAAGACTTCACTTCAGTCGAACTGCGGGGAGGCGTTTGAGGCGCTGGGTGCGGGGGTCCACCTCGATGCCGACGGACTCCAGGGCGGTGACGCCGAGGATGGGCTCGGCGTCGTCGGGGCCGAAGGCGATCGTGGTGCCCACAATGTCGCCCATGAACTCCAACTGCGCCACGGCTATCTTCAGCTTCAGTTCTCTCCCGTCTGCCAGCTCGTAGGTCCTCTCCCCCATCGGCGTGAGGCCAATCTTCTTGAGGTACTTCGCCGGAGCCATGGAGTCGTACGCCCCCGTGTCAACCAGGAAGAGGCCATCCCACGCCTTCCTCAGGTTGGCCGGGTTGCGGACCGTCACCGTGACCTGTGTCATTCCCATGCGCGCTCTCCTGGGTCGCTTTGCCGGCAGCTTCCACTCAATCGGCGAGCGAGCGATCAGTTTCTTCATACCCATATCATACCACGCTCGTAAGGTTTCTCAAGTCCAGGCTACCAGGCAGGGAGGAACCTGAGGGCGAAGGCGTAGCGGCAGGGGGGACTGGCGAGGAGGGGGGCGGGGAGGTCAATGACGGCGCCGGCTCCCTGCGGGCGCCAGGGAAGGGGGTTGCCTACGCCGAGCATGTGGACCTTCGAGCCGGAGTCGGGGCGGAGGGTGGCGAGGACGATCTGCTTCGGGGGCGCTTCCTCGCCCTCGGCGCAGAGATAGACGGCGTAGACGGCGTCGCCCTTGCGGGTGTAGCAGACGCTGCCCTCCTTGTAAGGCGCGATGGCGCGGGTGCCGTAGATGGCCTCGCCGTTGACGGCCAGCCATTCGCCCATCTCGCGCATTCGCGCGACGGCCTCGGCGGGCAACTCGCCATCGGGCTGCGGGCCGACGTTCATCAGGAAGTTCCCCCCCTTCGACACGATGTCCACGAGCAGGTGGATGAGCCGTCGCGCGAGCCATTCTTCGTTCGCCATCATTCCGGATTCTCCTTTGGGACGGGTCACGAGGGCATGTTGCCCCAATGCTGAAGTCGTTGGGAGTCCCGCCTTCAGGCGGCCTTCTTCGGCCACAATCCGCCTAAAGGCGGGACTCCGAACGGGGCTGGTCTCCTGACAAAGGCACGGGCAACACGCCCATGAGGGCATCATAGGTGCGGCGGTGGCCCTGTTACTACTCTGGCCACAAATCATGTAGCATCTCAGGCACGGTGCCCGAAGGGAGAGTCCTGTTTGGAGTGCGGCCTTCAGGCCGTATCTGGGCGTACGGGCTGAAGCCCGCACTCCGAACGCGCGCTACGTGATTTGTGGCCAGAGTAGTAAGTGCAGCGAGGCGTTGACTCCCGAGCGGCGGAGAGTATGCTATGGGCGGGGGTTTCAGCGCGCGTGGAGCGGAAAGGAGGCTTGGGATGAAGCGGCTCCTGGTCTTGGCGGCAGCGGTCGTGGGGCTGCTCGCGGTGTGGCCGGCCCGCGCGGACGAGCGGGTCGAGCGCTTCCTGCCCGCCGACACGATGTTCTTCGGCGGCGTGGCGAAGCTGGGGCCGGGGTTCGACAAGGTGCTCGGCGCGCTCCGCCGCGCCCTGCCGTTCGCCGTGAAGGAGCTGGACGAGGGGCGGGCCATCCGCGAGCTGGCCGAGGAGTGGCGCCTCGACGGGGTGCGAACCCGCGACGACCTCCTCGCCGCCACGGGCCTCGACCCCGACGGAAGCGCGGGAATCGCGTGGGCCCTCTGGGACCCGTCCTATCGCATCTTCGACGGGATGAACGGGGAGAATATCCTCGTCGTGCTGCCCGTGAAGGATGCGGCACGGGCCGAAC
>VGYV01000119.1 GCA_016872855.1 Planctomycetota bacterium | reverse complement strand
GAGGAACTCCGGGAGGAGCGTGCCGTTGGTGAAGACGATGAAGGGCAGGTCGGGCATCTCGGCGGGGATTCCGAAGAAGTCGCGGTGCAGGAGGGGCTCGCCGCCCGAGACGACGGCCATGGCGACGCCCAGGTCGTGGGCCTCGGCCAGGATGCGGCGCGCAAGGGGGAGGGCCATGTGCTCCCTCGCATAGAGCTGGGTGTAGCAGTGGCGGCAGTGGTAGTTGCACCTGCCCGTGATGGCGAGGAAGAGGACGGAGGGGACGTGGAGGCCGCGTTCGGCCCTCGCCTCGGCCCGCAGGCGTTCGCAGCGCGCCATCCGCGCGAGCCAGCGGGGCACCAGCCTCATCACGTCAGCCCGCACGGGCGGGCCGTTGAGCAGCCCGCATCCGACCTGCTGGGCCACGTACTCGCTGAAGGTTCTCGGGGTCTTCAGCGCGCCCCAGGCGCCTCGGAGCATGTCGAGCATCGAGGAGCATCCTTTCAATTGGGGAGAAAGGGAGCCAGGTGTGAGTGGGGAAGGCGGATCACGGGGAGGGCTTCACTCGCCGGCGCATGGCCGCCGCCCAGGAGGCCGCACAGTGCTGTTGGTGCATTGTACATCAAATCTATGGACAAAGGCAAGTATTTTTCCAGAATGATTTCGCGCCGCAGGGCAATGTCACCCTAAGTGCTTGCCAGTGCCTGGCTTAAGGAGATCCGCCGGGCGGCTCGGCGGGGAGCGGCTTGGGCGCCCAGGTGTCATCACCCGTCAGGTCAATCGTCCACAGCCCGAGGATGAAGTCTAGCAGTTCTGCCACGTTGAAGCCGATTTCGAGCGATAGCCCCCCCGTGCCCGCCAAGCCGATCCAGAACTTGTCGGCCACCTTCCCCCACCTCGGCGGTTCCAGGTCCCAGGCGTAGCGCCGCCGCGTGATGAAGGGGCCGAGGGTGCTCACGCGGCTGCCGGCGGCGTCGCTCCCCTCCTCGTTGGCCACGAGGGGGAAGCCTGCCTCGTAGCCCACGTCCCCGATGTAGATGTCGCCGCCGCGCGCCCTCTCCCAGCCTCTGTCGCCGTAGCGGCCGCGCCAGCCCCAGCGCTCGCGGCCGGCCACGCCCATCCCCAGCACTGCCCAATCGGTGAACTTCACCCGCGAGTAGGCGATCAGCCCGTAGCCGATGGTGAAGTGGAAGCAGTCCGCGAGGTCCGCCCCTCGCCTCTCCAGGTAGCCCTTAGGCGGCTGCGCGCACCCCGCCCCAACCCCACACGCCACGCCCACCAGCGCCACCCAGCCTGCCCGTGTCGTCTGGCCCACGCCTCGCCTCCTTGAGCTCCCGCCGAAACTACGTGGCACGATTGGCTCGCCCAACCGTGTCCGCGCCTGCCGGGCGGCAAGCGCACGGCTGGGCAAGCCAGCCGTGCCACGACTGACGCGCCATCCAGTATCCCCATCGGCAGCCGTCGCGTCAAGGCGGCTTGCGCCCGCCGGGCGCCACCTTGACCCGCAGCCCCCGGGCCGCGGCCACCGCGGCCAGGGCATCGAGCCGCTCCGCAAGCGGCGGCTCGGCCCCATTGAGCGGGTATTCCCTTTCCAGGCGGCGGTACTTCGCCTCGGCGAAGCGATGATACGGCAGAAGCTCGACGTAATCCAGCCGCGGAAAGCCCCGCACGAAGTCGGCTATGGCCGCCACGTTCGCCTCATCGTCGGTGTAGCCGGGCACGATGGGCACGCGGACGACGAGGGGCAGCTCCGTCTCGGCCAGGCGGCGCGCGTTGGCCAGGATCAACTCATTGCCTACGCCCGTGGCGGTCCGATGGCGGGCTGAGTCCATAATCTTCAGGTCGAGGAGCACAAGGTCGGTGTGCGGCAGGGCCTTCTCGAACGCGGCCCAGGGCACGCTCGCCGCGGTATCGAGCGCGGTGTGGATGCCGCTGGCCTTCGAGCGGGCCAGGATGTCGGCGCAGAAGTCGGCCTGGAGGAGCGGCTCGCCGCCCGAGAGCGTGACGCCGCCGCCCGAGTTATCGTAGAACGGCTTGTCCTTCAGCACCTCGGCCACAGCCTCCTCGGCCGTCACATCGCGCCCCTCCATCACCATGGCCTCGGCGTAGCACGCCTCGGCGCACTTCCCACACACCCGGCAGAGGGTCTTCTGGTAGCGCCGCTCCCATCCCTCTTGTGGGCGGGGCCTCTGCGCCCCGCGCTCTTTCTCCGCGCGGGGGACGGAGCCCCCGCCCACACCGCCATCCCAATGTGGGCGGGGCGTCTCCGATTGTGGGCGGGGCGTCTCTGCCCCGCGCTCTCCCTCCGCGCGGGGGACGGAGCCCCCGCCCACAGGCGTGGAGGTCCCGCCCACAGGCACCAGGCGGAGCGCCCCGGTCTCGCACGCCTCGAAGCAATGGCCACAGCGGATGCACTTCGTTGGGAAGAACGCCAGCTCGGGCGCGGGGGCGATGGACTCGGGGTTGTGGCACCACACGCAGGCCAGCGTGCAGCCCTTGAGGAACACCGTTGTCCGAATCCCCGGCCCGTCGTGAATCGAGAAGCGCTGGATGTTGAACACGCGGCCCGTCATGGGCAGGTTCCCATTCTGACCCTTCGACCCGCCCTTTGGTTCCCCATGTAACACCATCCGCCGCTCTACGTCAAGAGCGCTTGAAGTCCACGCTCGTCCCGGCTACACTCCTCGTAGGAGGTGGAAATGAGCACAAGCCGCGAGCTGCTCAGAGGCTGTGCCCTTGTCGCGTTCGCCGTTGCGGGCCTGTTGCTCTGGGGCCATGCGACCGCCCTGGGAGCGGAAGCCCAAGAAGCCGACGGCGGATGGTCGAAGCCGGTCAACGGCCTCCGCTGCAAGCTCTACGTGGCCTCGCACGACCCGGCGAAAACCAAGGCCGTCGAGGCGTTGACGTTTGAACTCCAGAATGTGTCCGACCGCGCGATCGCCTTCCCGACCTACTGCGGCGAGCCCCCCGTCGTGAGCATCCACATCGAGGGCTACCCGGAGTTGAGATCGCCCATCCTCTACAGCGCCATACACCTTGAGCCGAAGCTCCTTTTGCCAAGGCAGGCGCTCGCGTGGAGGCTCTGCGAGCGCTATGGGGTAGCGTACGGGCGCTTCGACCGTGACAAGGAACGCGGCTGGATCGTCTTCGACCCGGCCGGCAAGAGCTATCGACTCCAAGTGGTCATGGAGCCCGACACTGAGAACGTGCCGGTCCTGAATCCGGACCGCAAGTGGCTGCGCGCCTACGTCTGCTGGACGGGCCGCCTGGAGTCCAATGTCGTCACCGTCGAGCTGCCGGCCCGTGATCCCCAGGATCGCGCCACCCACTGGCCGCCCACTGGTCTGTACGGCCTGACGGTGACCGACGGGCAAGTCCACCCACCCCGTCTTGATGACCGCTGGAGCTTGCTCTGGGTCGTGAAGGTTCTCGCGTCGCATGCCGCGTTCGGGATCCAGGACGCGCGTGGCCGCAAGGTCGAGGTCATCGGGGGGTGGGCGCCGCCGGGTGGCTGGGCCAAGGTCTTCCCTGGTGAGGTCGCATCTCCGCAGTGCATTCCTGCCGGTCAGCAGCCATTCTACGACGACGTCTATTGGTTCCGGCCGCCGACGCTGCCGAACCGATACAGGCATGCCTTCGGCCTGCCCCCGCTGGAGACGGGGAGGAGCGCCTTCGACCTCGCGTCCCCGGACAAGAGCCAGTGGACCCACAGGATCGCCGAGGCCCTTCGGAGGGAGGCCGATTCCATCACGTTCCAGGTCGTTTGCGTGCGCGACGGGAAGATGCCTCTTCGCTCGCTCCGCCTCAACCATAGTGGAATGCCTGAGAAGTTGCCGCCGGACTGGACCGTAGTGGAGATTGACGGTCCCCAGCTTGACGCCCTCATCAGCCACCTGGCGGATGCCGGCCACCTCTGGCGAGCGCTGGTCGAGCGGACCGACGATAAGACGTTCGCGGCGCCGTGCTACTTCCTGAGCATGACCACAGGGAACACGCTGATATGGGATGGCCCGGGGAAGATGCTCCGCGACCTGTTCACCGTGCCCCTCGGGTGGGGGGAGCCCATGTACCAGAAGCTCCTGGCCCTGCGCCGCGTGCTGACCGGCGACGCCGCGAAGGGAATGGACAAGCTTCTCGCCGCCCTCGAGCCGTGCCGCAAGCAGTGGCAGGCCATTGGGCCCGCCGAGCGCTGAGCCTATCTCCAAAGTACATCGCCCCCCAAATGGGGGACGAATTCCGAGTCCCGAAGGGACAGCAGTCGGTTGCCGGCGGCTTCAGCCGCCGGATCGTGGCGCACCCACGGCCCAGTCCCGAAGGGACGGCAGAAGCCCGCGGGAGATGGCCCGGCGCACGTATCTGCCATCCCTTCGGGATTCCTGTGCTCTCGGCGCACGAGTCCGGCGGCTGAAGCCGCCGGCTACCCACTGGGCTCCCTTCGGGAGCAAGAGACCGAAGCGCCCGGGATTGTGTCTGCTCATTTGCGGAGCGACGTACTAAGCCCACGCGCGAGCGCGAGAGATGGCTTCGCGCCAGCGGGCGTGGAGGGCGTCGGCCTTCGCACGGGGCATCGCGGGCGCGAAGACGCGGTCAACGGCCCGACGGGAGAGAAAGCCAGCTTCATCCCAAAGGCCAACGGCGATGCCCGCGGCCGCCGCGGCGCCGAGGGCGGTGGTCTCGGCCACGGCGCTGCGCTCGACGGGGAGGCCCAGGATGTCGGCCTGGAACTGCATGAGCCAGTCGTTCGCCGTCGCCCCGCCATCGGCCTGAAGGACACGCAGTTCGCCGCGGACCTCAAGCGGGAGGGCCTCGACCACGTCGCGGGTCTGGTAGGCCATCGCCTCGAGCGCCGCGCGAACCAGGTGCTCGCGGCGGGTCGAGCGCGTGAGGCCGAGGAAGGTGCCACGGGCAGTGCTGTCCCAGTGCGGGGCGCCGAGGCCGACGAGGGCGGGGACGAAGTAGACGCCCTCGTTGTCGTGGAGCGATTGGGCCATCGCCTCGCTCTCGCTCGCGCTCGCGATGAGCTTCAAGGCGTCGCGGAGCCACTGGATGGCGGCGCCGCCGACGAAGACGCTGCCCTCAAGGGCGTATTGGAGCGGCTGCCCCTCCTTCTGCCAGGCGACGGTCGTGAGCAACTGGTCGGAGAGGGCGAGGCGGGTGCCCGTGTTGACGAGGAGGAAGAGGCCGGTGCCGTAGGTGTTCTTGAGGTTCTGCGGCGAGAAGCCGCCCTGGCCGAAGAGCGCCGCCTGCTGGTCGCCCAGGTCCGTCGCAATGGGCACCTCGCGCCCCAGTATCTCCCTCTGCGTCGTGCCGAAGACAGAGAGCGATGGCTTGACCTCGGGCAGCCTGACTCCCTTCGCCCCGAAGAGAGCAACAAGGCACTCGTCCCATTGCCCCTCGACGATGTTGTAGAGGAGCGTGCGCGAGGCATTGGAGGGGTCGGTGGCGTGGACGCGCCCGCCCGTGAGATTCCAGATCGCCCAGGTGTCCACCGTGCCGAAGAGCAGGCGGCCTTGCTCTGCGAGGGCGCGGGCCTCGGGCACGTCCTCGAGCATCCAGGCGATCTTGGTGGCGGAGAAATAGGCGTCAATCACCAGGCCCGTCTTGCGGTGCACCTCGTCGGCATGTCTCGCCTTCAGCTCGGCGCACCGCTCCGCCGTGCGCCTGCACTGCCACACGATGGCGTTGTGGACGGGCCGCCCGGTCTCGCGGTCCCACAGCACGGCCGTCTCGCGCTGGTTGGTGACCGCGACCGCGGCGATGTTCGCAACATCCACCTGCCGCGTCACGAGGCGGATGCAGGTGAGCAGGCTGTCCCAAATCTCAAACGGGTCGTGCTCGACCCACCCGGGCCGGGGGAAGTGCTGCGCGAACTCCGCATATGCCTGCGCCACGGGGCGGAAGCTGGCGTCGAAGGCAATCGCCCGATTCCCTGTCGTCCCGAGATCCAGAGCCAACACCGTCTTCCCCATCCATTCGTCCTCGTCGTCGTCCTCGTCGTCGAACCATCGCGGGGCAGGGGCGCCCCGCCCACAATCCTGTCTCGCGGGGCGGGGACGCCCCGCCTACAATCCCGACGAGGGGTTCATTCCATCGCGGTCCACAAGCGTCAGCAAGGGCTTGCCGTTCTTGAGGACAGCACGGTAGACACTCCCGCAGGCTCGCGCCTCGACCTCGGCGGCCCCAAGCCCGGGGATGGTGACGCTGGCCTTTCGATCTGGGCCTCCGGCGGCCCAGGCGGTGATGAGCCATTCGTCGCGCTCGCGGTGCTTCCGGGCGACGACGCGGGCGTCCGCGTCGCCCGTCGGGAACTCGTAGGCGGGGAGGTCCTTCGACCAGCGGTGCTTGTCCGGGCCGGGCAACAGGTCGCCCTTTTGCAGGAACTCCTCGAGGTGGGAGAAGAGGGCGTGGACGTGGCCGAGGGCGGTCATCTGGGCCAGCCAGTGCGGCGGCTCGGGCTGAATGTCGCCGTCGAAGCCGCCCTTGGGATAGGCGAAGTAGCCGGCGCAGCCGCCGAGCATGCCCGCCGTGTAGTAGCACTTGAGGTAGCCGGCGTAGCGAACGATGTCGCCGAATGCCTTGTCGCCCATCTTCTCGCGGGTCCAGCCGGCGTTGAGCCAGTTGTAGGAGAGCGCGTCGCCCGCGGCCAGATGTTGGGCCGTCGCGTTGAGGGCCTGGGTGAGCATGTCGTTGTTGCCGGTCCAGCCGGAGTTGAAGTGCTGGTAGTAGATGGAGCTGCTGGCGAGGTCGGAGACGCGTCGCATGGGCGGATAGTCCCACGCCCAGGCCTTCCAGCCGCCGTAGCGGTTGCGGTGGGGGCAGCCCTCGACGTAGTAGTAGATGTAGAGCAGGCGCTTCGGGCAGGCGGCGCGGATGGCCTCCGTGATGATCAGCTCCTGGCGGGCCTTCCGCTCCGAGATGTAGTCGAACCAGTCGCGTTCGCCCTTGGCCTTCATCACCTTGGGGTCCTGCTGCCACACCTTGGCGCAGTGGCCGGCCACGCTGAGGGCGTATTCGCCGCCGTTCAGGATGATGGCGATCGGGGCCTTCTCGAGCACCTTCTTGAGCGGCGCCACGGCGGCGTCGGCAGCCTTCTGGAACACGGCATCGGGGGCCTCGGGGCTCCAGGTCCTCGGCTCGATGACCTTGCCCTCGGCGTCCTGGCACCAAGCTTCGGGGGGAAGCGTCGCGATGAACTTCCCGTCGCAGGGGGCGCGGTAGGCGAGCGCGGAGAGCGGATAGCGCTTCGGGTCGGTGGCCGCCAGCGCGCAGAGCCTCGCGGGCAGGCTCTTCGGGTCGTCGAGCTGCGGCACGAGAGCGGCGTTCACCTCGCCCAGTTCGAGCGCGTAGCCCCAGTGCTCGGCCAGCTCGACCTGGATGTCGTAAGAGAGCCGCCAGCCCCAGCGGGTCAGGGGCGGGAGTGCGTGGCCCTCCCTGAACTTCGGCCTGGGCGCGGCGCGCAGGTGCTCCAGTGGCGTCGCCGCAGAGGCGAGACCAGTCATGCCGAGGGTGCAGAACGCGGCCAGCAGCGTCTTGCTCATTCCTCACCTCGCACCTGGATGGATGGGGCAGACCCGCACCATTGTGCGCGGGGAGGCGGCGGGCGAAGGCTACTCCTCGTCCTCCCCGGCCTTGGCCTTTGCGGCCTTGGCGACGATGACTTCCTGAATGCGCGCGGGCACAGCCTCGTAGTGGGAGAACTCCATCGTGTAGCTGCCCTCGCCGCCGGTGATGGAGCGGAGCTGGGTGGAGTAGTTGGAGACCTCTGCGAGCGGGACCTGTGCGCTGATGGTCTGCTGGTCGCCCTCGACGCCCATGCCCTGGATGCGGCCGCGCCGCCCGCTCAGGTCGCCCGAGATGTCGCCGAAGTACTTCGACGGCACCGTGATCTCCATGTTCACGATGGGCTCGAGGAGCTGCGGCCTCGCGCCGCGGAATGCCTCGCTGAAGGCGCGCGACGAGGCGATCTTGAACGCCGCCTCCGAGCTGTCCACCTCGTGGTACTTGCCGTCGTAGACCGCCACCCGAACGTCCACGACCGGGCAGCCGGCGATGACGCCCTTCGCCATCGTCTCCCGCACGCCCTTCTCGACGGCAGGGACGAACTGGCGAGGGATGGCGCCGCCGTAGATTTCGTCCACGAACTCGAACTCCGCCCCGCGTTCGAGGGGTTCGACGCGGAGGTGGACTTCGGCGAACTGGCCGCGGCCGCCCGTCTGCTTCTTGTGGCGATAGGAGGTGCTATTCTTGCCGCTGATGGTCTCCTTGTACGGGATGCGCGGCTCCTTGAGGTTCATCTCGACCTCGAAGGGCTTGCGGCCCAGCTTGCCCATCACCACGTCGAGGTGCAGGTCGCTCATCCCAGTGATCACCAGCTCACCCGTCTGCTCCTCGCGGCCGGCGAGGAACGTCTTGTCCTGGCTGGCAATGCGGGCGAGGGCGGTGGACATGCGCTGCTCGTCGGCGCGGGTCTTAGGCTCCGCCGCTCGCGACACCATAGGGGTCGGGAACACGATCGGCGGATATGTCACCGGCGCGCTCTCATCGCACAAGGTGTCCGAGACCTCGAGAGACTCGACCTTGGCGACCACGATGAGGTCGCCGGGCACGGCGGAGTCCACCTCCACCTGCTCCTTGCCCTGCATGCGATAGATGTGGCCCAGCTTGCTGCGCTCGCCTGCGCGGGCATTGAACAGCCCATCCTCCGGCTTCAACGTGCCGGAGAACACGCGGAGGAAGGCCAGCTTGCCCACATAGGGGTCGTAGAGGGCCTTGAAGACCTGGGCGGCGAAGGGCGCGTCCTCCTGCGGCGGGCGTTCGGCGGCCTCGTCCGTGCCCAGCTTCACGCACGTGCGCTGAAGCCCCTCAACCGGCGAGGGGAAGAGCGACACGATGCCGTCGAGCAGCTCTGCCACGCCGAGCCGCTTCTCGGCCGCGCAGCAGAACACCGGCACCAGCGTGCCCTTGGCCACGGCGCGGCTCGCCGCCGCCATCAGCTCCGACGCCGCAATCTCCTCCTCGCCCAGGTAGCGCTCCATCAGCGCGTCGTCCGACTCGATGATGGCCTCCTTGAGAGCGTTGGCCGCGGCCGCAGCCTGGTCGCCTGCGTCGGCGGGCAGGTTGAGCGTGCTGACGACGCCGCAGAAGGCCGGGCCGACCCCGACGGGCAGGGTCACCGGCACACACGCCTTGCCGAACAGGGCCTGGATATTGCCCAGCACCTCGTCGTACTTCGCATTCTCCGCATCCATCTTCGTGATCACAATGGCCCGGGCCAGCCCCTGCTGCTCGGCGCGCTTCCACACGCGGCGCGTGTTCACCTGCACCCCTGCATCCGCCGCGACCGCCACGAGCGCCGTCTCCACCGCCGCGCACGAGCTCGCCACCTCCCCGAAGAAATCGTCGTAGCCCGGCGTGTCTATGATCTGGAGCTGCTTCCCCTTGTGCTTGACGTACAGCAGCGTGGAGAAGATACTGAACCGCCGCTCCTTCTCCTCCTCGTCGAAGTCGAGGACGGACGTGCCCTCGCGTGGCTTGCCCATGCGGTTGGTCACGCCCGTCTCCAGCAGCATCGCTTCGGCGATTGTCGTCTTGCCCGATGCACCGTGCCCGGCGATCAGCAGGTTTCGCAGGTCCGTAGTCTTATGGTCGGCCATGCCGTCCTCCAGGAGCCCATGCACCCAGGTTGGAACACGCAAAGACACTTATTATAGCCGCCAGGCAGCAAATAGCAAGCCCAAGAATCAGAGTGCAGGGGAATCGAAAGTTGTCGTCGGGGAGGAGACGGCCTGCGACCAAGGAGGGCCAAAAGAACCAGGCGTCGCGAGGCGGGTCGGTTTCCAGCCGCCCGAGCACTCGCTCAAGGGTCTCGCCACTGGCGAGGCCCTCTCGCAGCGCGTGCAGCGATTTATCTGGCCCTACAGGCTGCTGAGGATGCCCCGGACATAGGCCACGTCGTCGCGGGTGAGGCGGCGGAGGTCGTCGAGGGAGACGTTTTCGTATTCGCTGTGGAACGTGACGGGGCCGTCGAAGGCGGCCTCGCGGAGGGCGCGGAAGGTCTCAGCCCAGTCCACCAGGCCGTCGCGGAGGGGCACCAGCTCGTGCCGCCAGGACGTCCCCTTCTTGACGTGGAGCATGGCCTTGACGGCGACGAGGCAGAGGTAGTCGCGGACGATGTCCACGGCCATGCGGATTGGCTCGCCGTTCATCGAGAGGTGGCCTGGG
This sequence comes from Planctomycetota bacterium, assembly GCA_016872855.1. Taxonomy (GTDB): domain Bacteria; phylum Planctomycetota; class PUPC01; order DSUN01; family DSUN01; genus DSUN01. The sequence goes on along the minus strand of VGYV01000119.1, from coordinate 6,697 downwards.
TCAATGTAGACGCCGACGAAGCGGGGGTCGAAGCCCTTGACAAGGTGCATGGCGGCGGAGGCGTTGAGGCCGTAGAAGGCGTCGCTGTGGGTGTGGACGGCGACGCGGACGGCGTGCTTCTCGGCGAGGCGGGCGAAGCCGTCGAGGGCGGAGCGGATGGCGTCCACCTGCCCCCAGTAGCCGGGCTGGCGGTAGTGCCAGTAGCCGAGCTTGATCTCGCGGATGCCTGCGGCGCCGCAGGCGGCGAGCATCGTCTCAGCGATGGGAGGCTTGGGGTCCGTGAAGTCGCCCGGCGTCGTGACCATGGGCACGGACAGGCCCATGTCCGCCCAGACCTTCATGGCCTGCGGGAGTTCGTTCGCCACGTTGTCGGGGTTCACGCAGTAGCCTGGCCGCACGGCGAGGTCGAGTCCCTCGAGGCCCATGCCGAGCACCTCGCGGCCAGTGGCCGGGATGTCCATGCCCTTGAGCGACTTGGTGAAGAAGATGAGCTTCATTCGGCCCTCGGAGAAGAAAAGTGCCCGCGAAACACGCGAAAGGATGCGAAAAGAAGACAATGAGGGGCAGAGCCGATCGTAAGCCGAGTTCTGTTGGGGCGGGGCAAGGGGACTGGCACCTTTTCGTCCGCAGAAAGGTGCTTGTCCCCTTCCCCCGCCCCCGCGGCCATCCATCTGGGGCCGGCGTTGCCGCCGGCCTCGAGCTGCCTACCCGGGAGTCGTAGCGAGACGGGCCGCCTCTGCTCCCTGTTTGGCATTGCTCCGCGCGGGGCTTGCCAGGCCGACGTGTCGCCACGCCGCCGGTGGGCTCTTACCCCACCATTTCACCCTTGCCCTTTGGGCGGAAGAGAGGGACAGGCACCTGTTCGCGGACGAAAAGGAGCCAGTCCCTTCTTCCGCCCCAGTGGGCGGTGTGTTTTCTGTTGCGCTGTCCCTGGCCTTGCGGCCGGTGGGTGTTACCCATCGCGCTGCCCTGTGGAGTTCGGACTTTCCTCGCCCGCCCGAGGGCGGACGCGGCCGCGTCCTCGACTCTGCCCTGCCCTCATCATAGCCCGCCGCGCCAGGGAAGTCAACTGAGCACCCTGCTGTCGCGACCCCGGTTCGCCGCCGACGAGCATTCAAAGCCGCATCTCCGATGCCGCACTCCATAATCCTCCCAGTATGCGGGCGGGCTTTCTACACCGGGCGCCTGCCCCGAGACAGGGAGGAGTATGGAGTGCGGTGACGAAGTCACCGCTTTGGACTTGCGGCAGGCCGGGCGCGCCACAAACTGGGGTCGGGTCAGAGCACCCTGTCGGTCGTGGTGAATCGCGCGCCGGCGCCGCGCATCTCGTCGAGCGCCCGCGCCGTGTCCTCGGGCACAATGCCGCGAATGGCGTCGCAAACGACCGTGACCTTGTAGCCCTCCTTGAGCAGCCCGAGGACGGCGGCTCGGACGCAGAAGTCGGTGGCGACGCCGAAGACGACGAAGTGCTTCGCCCCGGAAGCGCGCAGGAGGGCGGCGGTGGACGGGTTGTCGAAGACGTCGTAGGACTGCTTTTCGATGATGACCTGCTGGTGTTGGAGGGCTTCGGCGATGCCGCGGGCGTCCAGGGCGGGGCCGAAGGGGACGATGGCGCGGTCACGGAGCACCGTGCCGGCGATCTTCCGCTGGCCTGCGGTGCCGAGCATGCAGTGGGGCGGGAAGCGCTGCATCTCGGGGTCGCCCGGCACGTGGGCGTCGGTGGAGGCGAAGATTCGGAGCCGGCGCTCGGCCGCGTAGGCGACGAGGCGGCGGATGTTGCCCGACACGGCGCGTGCGCCGCGCACGTAGAGGGCGCCGCTGGGGACCATGAAGTCGCGCTGGGTGTCCACGTCGAAGAACGCGGTTGTCCTGGGGAATCGCTGTCGTGGGCTCATTGGCTATCTCCCTGTCTCGAGCGTTCTCAATGTCTCCTCCCTCAGAGCCTGGATACGGCGGCTCCATCGCACCGGATAGTGGGCGGGGGCGTGGAGGCGTCGGAAGCGCCCGGGGAGCCGTGCGAGCGCTTCGGCGGCCCGCGAGCGGGCCTGGGCGAGCGACGGCAGCGGCCCGACGAGTCGCCCGCGCCGCATCACGGGCGCCAGAAGCGGCTCGCCGTAGGGCGCCTCGCCCTCCAGGGCAATGACGTCGCCGCGGCAGTGCCCCCGCTCGTCCAGAAGGCGGTACACCTGCTTGCGGCCGGGATACGTCTCCTTCTCCTCGCTCTGCTTGAGCCTGGGCACCCAGTCGCCGCCCACCTGCTGCTCGACGAGCTTGTAGACCCCGCCCAGGGCTGGAGCGTCCTTCGACGTGACGAGTTCGGTGCCCACGCCGAAGGCGTCAATGGGGGCTCGCCGGCGGACTAGGCCGGCGATCAAGTGTTCGTTGAGGTCGCCGCTGGCCAGGATGCGGGTCTTCTGCATCCTCGCCTTATCCAGGATGCGTCGGACGCGGCGACTGAGGGCGGCCAGGTCGCCGCTGTCGAGCCGCACGCCTGCGACGCGGGGGCCGAGGGCCGCCGCCTTGCGCGCCGCGGCCAGCGTGTCGTAGCTGTCGAGCAGCAGCGTCGTGTGCTCGGGGAAGGCGTCGAGGTAGGCCCGGAACGCCTCCTGCTCGTCGTCGAACGCCATCACCCAGGAGTGGGCCTGGGTGCCGAAGACCGGGATGCCGAGGAGGCGGCCGCCAAGGACGTTCGAGGTGCCGATGCACCCGCCGACGTAGGCGGCCCGCGCGGCAAGGAGGCCCGCCTGGGGGCCGTGGGCGCGGCGCGAGCCGAAGTCCACCACGGCGCGGCCGCGGGCGGCGGCCGCGATGCGGGCGGCCTTGGTCGCCACAAGGGTCTGGTAGTTGATTGTGGTGAGCAGATACGTCTCGACAATCTGCGCCTCGATGAGGGGAGCCGTCACCCGCAGGAGCGGCTCGCCGGCGAACGCCACCGTCCCCTCGGCCATCGCGTCGAGGTCGCCGCGAAAGCGGAACTTCCGCAGGTACTCGAAGAAGCCGTCGCTCACGTCTCGGAACACGGGGAGCGAGCGGAGGAAGCGGACAGAATCGTCCGTGAAGCGGATGCACTGGAGGTAGTGGACGGCCTGTTCGAGGCCCGCAACCACGAGGTAGGACCGGAGTGGCGGCAGGGACCGGACGAACAACTCGAACGAAGCCGGCTCGTTGCGGCGGGCCCGGACGTAGCCCGCCGCCATCGTCAGCTCGTAGAGGTCCGTCGCCAGGGCAACGTTGTCCTCGGAGAGGAACAGCCCTGCATCGCCTCTGCTCATCCCTCGCCTCCTTCCATCCTTCATGATAGCGCGCCCCGATCCCTCCGGCAAGCGCCTGCTGAAGCTGACACGTCCCCGGCCTGCGCCTACGAGCGGGCGCCGCGCCGCTCCCTCCGCTTCGCGGGCCAAGCAAAGCGGCGACTTCGTCGCCGCACTCCACAGTCTGCGCCACTGCGGGGGGGAGATGTGGAGTGCGGCATCGTAGATGCCGCTTTCGGTCGTAGCGGAGCGGGGGAGAGACGCAGGCGCGCCTCTCGAGGCCCCACTCGGGTCGCGGCAGGCCGCAGGAACCTGCTGCGAAAAGCCGAGCGCCAAACCGACGGAGCGTCAGCCGCTGAAGCCCTTGACAATGCGGCGTGAATATCTGAACATGAGGGCATGAGGAGAAGGGGCCTATCGCTTGCGCTCGTGGCGGCGCTGCTGGGCGGGTGCCGGCGCCCGCCGCAGGAGTTCCCGAAGGTGCCGGAGCTGCTGAAGAAGGCGGCCGGCCAGGCCGTCATCCCGCGCCCGGCTCCACCGCCGGACCCATTGGCCGAGCACGCGGCCCTGGCGTTCGACGACGTGCCGCTGCCCGAGGTCATCAGCCGGCTCTCGCGCGACCACAAGCTCGCCCTCACCGTATCGCCCACCATCCCCGTCGGCCAGTGGAGCCGGCACCGCGTGAGCCTTCGAGTGAAGGACGTGAGCCTGCGGGCCTTCCTCGACTGGCTGGTCCGCCCGCTCGAGGCCCAATATGCCGTCGAGGCGGGCGGCGGGGTGTGGCTCGCCCGCAGCGACGACCTGCTCGACGAGGAGCCGCTCGAGGTCCGCACCTGCCGCGTGCCCACCCACATGGCAAGCGGCACCCCGGTGCGGGGCGCGCTCGTCTTCGAGCGCGAGCAGGCGGCCATCGTGGAGACGCTCAACGCCTGCCTGCGGTACATGATGGAGCGGCGCCCAGGCTGCCGCATCGCGTTCCACGAGAGCCAGGACCTCCTGGTGGCCCACCTGCCCGGCCGCGGCCATGCGCGGCTCGCCGCACTGCTCCACGCCATGCGGTACGGCAGCGGCCTCCCCGATCTCCCCAAGCCGTCCATCCTCGACCTGAGGACGAAGCTCGACACGGCGTTTGACTGGAACACTCCCCCCGGGCCTGCCAACCGCGTGCTCGCCCGCATCGCGGAAGCGGCCGAGGTGAACCTGGGCTGGGACCCGGCCCCGCTGGTCACGCGCCTGGTGGCCATCCCGGCGGGGAAGTACACGCTGCGCCAGATGCTTGATGCAGCCGTGCGGCAGACGCCGCTCGGCCGCTACGAGATTGAGCCCGGGCACGGCATCTGGCTCTACCAGAAGGGGCAGGACACCAACTTCGCGGCTAGCGGGGCGACGCTGTGGGACCGCGCGGTGGTGCGGGCCTACGAGGTCCGCGTCATCCTGCCCCACATGAGCCCCGAGGCGCTCCTGGCCCATGTTCGGAAGCTGGTGGACCCTGGCGACTGGACGCGCGGGCTGCCCGCCGCCTCGGTCTTCCTCCCGACCGGGCGGCTCATCGTCGTCCACGACGAGGCCGGCCAGAACCGCATTGCTGCCGTCGTGCGCGAGCTGTCTGCCAAGTACCGCAACGTCCCCATTCCACCCAAGGGCGCCCCATAGGCCCTTTCAGGGTCAGATGTGCGCGGTCTGCGCGCATGTTGGGGTCGGGAAAACCCAGGTTGGGCACACCTTATTGAATCGAGCGGTCTCCCGATCGATTCAATAAGTGAGGGCTTCTTGGCACGCTGCGTCATCGGAGCGCAAAGGAAGAAGAAAACAAACCCAGGCAAGCTGGCTTTGTTTTCTGGTGTGCCCAACCTGGGTTTTCCCTTTGCTTGCGGCCCAGGGCAGCCTGAGCCCCGAGTGACAGGAAGGGTAAAGCTATGGACGAACGGCGGTTCCGCGAGTCGGACCTGGTTCGGTGGATTCGGGGCGAAAGCCCGGCAAACGACACCGTCCTCGTGGGCATCGGGGACGACGCGGCACTCGTCCGCAACCCCTCCGCGTCCACCCTCATCACCACGGACATGCTGATCGAGGGTGTGCACTTCGACCTGGCCTCGGCCTCCCCACGCGAGGTGGGGTGGAAGGCGATGGCCCGCAACGTGAGCGACATCGCGGCGATGGGCGGCCGCAGCACCGTCGCCGTCGCCGCCGCCGCCCTTCCGCGCGGCTTCGCCGAGCGCGACGGGCAGGCCATCGTCCGAGGGCTCCTCGACTGCGCCGACGCCTTCGGCGTCCGCCTCGTCGGCGGCGACCTGGCGGCGACGCCTGGGCCGCTCGTCCTCACGGTCACGCTGCTCGGCGACACCGGCGGCCGGCCGCCCGTGCTCCGCAGCGGCGCGCGGGTCGGCGACGCCCTCCTCGTCACAGGCACCCTCGGCGGCTCGCTCCTGGGCAGGCACCTGCGCTTCACCCCGCGACAGGCCGAGGGCCTGCTGCTCGCCGAACGCTACGCGCCGCACGCGATGATTGACATCAGCGACGGGTTGGCCCGCGACCTGCACCACATCCTCGAGGAGAGCCGCGTCGGCGCCCGCCTCCAGGCCGACCACCTCCCCATCTCAGACGATGCGCGCCGCGCCGCGGCCGCCTCGGGACGCTCGGCACTCGACCACGCGCTCGGGGACGGCGAGGACTACGAGTTGCTCTTCACCCTCGACCCGCCAGTGGCTGCTCGCCTCCTCGCCGAGCAACCCCTCGACGTTCCGCTCACGCAGATCGGCATCATCACGGCCAGCGGCACCACCCTCGTCCTGCCCGACGGCACGGAACGCCCCCTCGACCCCACAGGCTGGGAACACACCGCATGACCGTGATGACTCGCTCCCGCGAAGAGACGCTGGCCCTGGGCCGCCGCCTGGGAGAGCTCCTTGGGCCGGCCGACGTCCTCGCGCTCCGCGGCCCACTCGGCTCCGGCAAGACCACCCTCACCAAGGGCATCGCCGAGGGCCTTGGCGTCGAGGAGCCGCGCTGGGTCACAAGCCCTACCTTCGTCCTCGTCCATCAATACGAGGGGCGCGTCCCCGTCTACCACATAGACGCCTATCGCCTCCGCGGCCCTGCGGATGCCGAGGCGTTGGGGATGGAGGAGATGTTCTTCGGCGACGGCGTGGCCATCATCGAGTGGGCCGAGCGCATCGAGGCCGCCCTGCCCCCCGAGCGGCTGGAGATCACCCTGGAGATCGCGGGGGAGGAGGAGCGGGAGATCGCCCTAACAGCAGTGGGCGCGCATTACGAGCGCCTCCTCCGCAATCTGGAATCCGTAATCCGCAATCCGTAATCCGCAACCAGAGAAGGCTCATCCCCCTCGGCGGTCCGCGAAAAAGGGGACATTCTACTTTATTGTTCACCCTGCCGTAGCAGTGACGTAAGTAACCGTAATATCTGAAGATAGATAGATCGCCGACATC
>VGYV01000118.1 GCA_016872855.1 Planctomycetota bacterium | reverse complement strand
TTTTGCGACGTGGCTGGTGAGCCTGAATGCTGATGGCTCACTCCACTCGTTCGATGGCGGGTTCGTCTGGAGCTGGAGCAACCCGGCCGGCGACGGCGGCGATGGTGGCGACAGGCGGCTGCCGCCCGGCTCAGGCATCGCATTCCTCGATGAGGGCCAAACGCCGCTGACGTCTGAGGCCGGGTGGGAGTATTACTACAGAACCACCGGTATCCCCGAGCCTGCGAGCATGGCGCTTGTGGCGCTTGGGCTGGCAGGCCTGGTGGCCCGGCGGCGTCGCCGCGCGGCCTGAGGCCCTCCTGAGCCGCGGCGTTTCCCGAAGTGGTGATCTGACCGTGTGCGCGCTGGTCTGCCTGCTATTGGCCGCCGCGCCTGGGAGCGAGGTGGAGGTGGCCATGCCGCTGGACGACGCGGTGGTGCTTCGCCCGGCCCACGTAGCGGACCGCGAGGCCTTTGCCTCGTTGCCTGAGGCCGTGGCAGTTGTCGCCGCGCCGCCCGGGGAGCTCGCTGAGCTGGCCAAGACTTTTGCGAAGGCTGTGGCGGACAAGTCGGGGCTTTTCCGCGGCCCTTCCCCGGCCCACGCCCTGGCGACCGGCCCCGAGCTCGACGGCCCGGACAAGGTGGCGCTGCGACGGCTGGTGCGCCGGGGCACCGAGCTCGAGCTCGAGGTGGTGCACACGGCCGTGCGAGCCCAGGGCGCGCAGTTGCGGCGCAACATCCGGTGGCGGCCCATGGTTCAGGTGCCGCTCAAGCTGCCGTCGGGGCGTTACGAGCTCAAGGTAACATGGCGCGCGCTCGCCGCGCTCCCTGACGGGAAGCCGCTGGAGACGCCTCGCCTGACACGCTCGGTGAAATTCGAGCTCCTGCCCGGGAAGTAGTGGGGCCAAGCCGCATTTGCGCAGATTCGCGCGATTCGTGGTCAGTTCCGCGTGCAAGGATGCAGGCCCTACCGGCTTTCCTATTCCCCCAGATTCGCGTGATTGGCGGTCAGTTCCGCGTGCAAGTATGGTACTATGAAGCAAGCCTCCAAGTCGGGTAAGCCAAATGGCTCGCCGCGATTCCCGGTCGTTGTAGCCACAAGCGTCCCGCTTGTGGACCGTGCCGTGGCCATCGGCTGGCAAGCGGGACGCTTGCCGCTACAAGAGCGCCCGTGGTGCCCAGGGATCGAACGACCGGGAATCGTGGCGAGCCATTTAGGGGTAGTGATATGGCCGAGATGGTCTCGGTCGCCCCAGGCTTGACTTTCCCTTCGTCTTCGGGCACTCTGGTGCTGCGCAACTGTGGCCGGAGGCCCGCGAGATCCCTTCAGTCCGAGCGGGGCAAAATCGAGGAACCCCTGGAGGGGGCGCGCCATGAAGGCCGGCGAACTGCACGGATGGGACGTGTCGCCCGCCCAGGCGGCCGACTCGCATCGCCGACCACCTCGTTCGCGAGATGAGGAAAGGAGGCCTAGCATGAGGAAGCCGGTCCTGTCGCTGCTCGCACTCTCGCTGTCGTGGTGTGCGGCAACTGCCGGGGAGCAGGCGGCGGCCGGGGAGATCCTGGCGGCCGCGGGCGTGCGCGGGGGGCTCGTCGTGCACCTGGGCTGCGGCGATGGCAAGCTCACGGCGGCACTGCGCGCGAGCGCGAGCTACGTCGTCCAGGGCCTCGACACCGACGCGGCAAGCGTCGAGAAGGCGCGGGCACACATCCGCTCCCTGGGCCTCTACGGGGCAGTGACCGCCGACCGCTGGGACGGAAAGCGCCTGCCGTACGCGGACAACACGCTGAACCTCGTGGTGGCGAGTGGCCAGTGGCAAGTGGCGAGTGAAGAAGTCCTGCGGGCGCTCGCCCCGAATGGCGTGGCGTATCTCCGCGAAGGCGACGGGTGGAAGAAGACCGTGAAGCCGCGGCCGAAGGAGATGGACGACTGGACCCACTACCTGTACGACGCGAGCGGCAACGCCGTGTCCCACGACACCCTGGTCGGCCCGCCGCGCCGCCTCCAGTGGACGGGCAGCCCGCGCTGGTCGCGCCACCACGACCGCATGGCGAGCATGAGCTGCATGGTCTCGGCCAACGGGCGGCTCTTCTACATCATGGACCATGGCCCCGTCGCGTCGGTGAACCTGCCGCCGGTGTGGGAGCTGGTGGCCCGCGACGCCTTCAACGGCACGGTGCTCTGGCGGCGGCCCATCCCCAGGTGGAACACCCACCTGTGGCCCCTCAAGAGCGGGCCGGGGCAGATACCGCGGCGACTCGTCGCCGTGGGAGATCGCGTCTTCGTCACCCTCTCGCTCGATGCCCCCTGCTCGGCCCTCGACGCCGCCACGGGCGAGACCGTGCGCGACTACCCCGAATCGAAGAACTGCGAGGAGATCATCGCCTCCGACGGCGTGCTCTTCCTGCTGGCGAACGACAAGCCGTGCGCGTGGGCCGACTTCCGGCCAAAGGCCACCTATGTGTGGGACAACACGGGCCGCGCGAACCGAGACTGGGCGTGGGACGAGGCGCCCCGCCGCATCGTGGCTGTCGAGGCCGAGAGCGGCAAGCTGCTCTGGAAGAGGGACGCGAAGGTCGCTCCCCTCACGCTCGCGGCTGACAGGGAGCGTGTGGCCTACCACGACGGCGACAAGGTGGTCGCCCTCAACCGCGCCACGGGCGCCGAACTCTGGACCTCCGCCCCCGTCAAGCGGCGGACGCCGATGCCTGTCTCCTTCGGGCCGACCCTTGTGCTCACGCGGGAGGTGGTGCTGTTCTCCGGCGGCGACCGCTCGATGAGCGGCCTCTCGGCGAAGGACGGCAAGACGCTGTGGACGGCGAAGCACCCCGCGTCGGGGCACGCTTCGCCCGAGGATCTGCTGGTCGTCGGCGGCCTGGCGTGGGCCGGGCAGATCGCCGGCGGCGGCGACAACGGTATCTTCACGGGGCGCGACCTCCTCACCGGCGAGGTCAAGAGCGAGTTCCCGCCCGACATCAAGACCTACTGGTTCCACCACCGCTGCTACCGCAGCAAGGCGACCGACAACTTCCTCATCCCGTCCCGCACCGGCATCGAGTTCGTGGACTTCCGGGCGAAGAAGTGGGACATCAACCACTGGGTCCGCAGCGGCTGCATCTACGGGATGCTGCCGTGCAACGGCCTGGTCTACGCCTCGCCCCAGTCGTGCGGCTGCTACCTCGAATCGAAGCTCTTCGGCTTCAACGCTCTTGCGCCTGCTGCCCCCGCTGCCACAGTCACGACGCCGCCTTCTGATGACGCCCGCCTTGAGAAAGGTCCCGCATACGAAGCCGTCGGCGGTAAGCCGGAGGCCGGAGGCCGTGAAGACGAGTGGCCCACCTATCGGCATGATCCCGCTCGGAGCGGCGGAACGAAGGCCGCGGTGCCGAGCGAGCTGAAGCTGGCCTGGCAGGCCGACGTCGGCGGCAGGCTCTCCGCCGTCGTGGTCGCCGGCGGCAAGCTCCTCGTCGCCTCGATTGACGCCCACGCGGTCCACGCGCTCGACGCGGCGACGGGGAAGGCGGCCTGGGCGTTCACGGCCGGCGGCCGCGTGGACTCGCCGCCCACGGCCTGGCAGGGCCGCGTGCTCTTCGGCTGCGCGGACGGCTGGGTCTACTGCCTGCGCGCCGCCGACGGGGCGCTGGCCTGGCGCTTCCGCGCCGCGCCGCAGGACCTCCGCATCGGGGCCTTCGAGCAGCTCGAATCACCCTGGCCCGTCAGCGGCAGCGTGCTCGTCCAGAATGGCGTCGCGAGCTTTGTCGCGGGCCGCTCGATGTTCCTCGACGGCGGCCTGCGCCTCATCCGCCTCGACGCCGCGACGGGGAAGAAGCTCTCCGAGGCCGTCCTCGACGAACGCGACCCCGAGTCGGGCGGGAACCTCCAGGTCCACGTGAAGGGCCTCGACATGCCCGTGGCCCTGCCCGACGTGCTTTCCAGCGACGGCAAATTCCTCTACATGCGCTCGCAGCGCTTCGACCTCGAGGGCAAGCGCATCGAGATTCCGCCGCGCCTGGCGACCGACCAGACCGGCGAGGGCGCCCACCTGTTCTCCTGCATCGGCTTCCTCGACGACACGTGGTTCCACCGCGGCTACTGGCTCTACGGCCGGAGCTTCACGTCGGGCTGGGGCGGCTGGTTCCGCGCCGCCCGCTACGCCCCCTATGGCCGCATCCTGGCCGTGGGCGACGACGCGGTCTACGGCTACGGCCGCAAGCCCGAGTTTCTGGCCAACGCCGACGTTCTGGAGTACCGCCTCTTCGCGGCGGCGAAGGCGGCCGACGACGCCGCGATGAAGCGCGTCACGGCAGCGGCCGGCCGCATTGATGCCACGACGCCGAGGCGGAGCGCCAACGCGGCCGACTGGAAGGCGCGCAGCCGCTTCCCCGACGCCGACCTCACCGCGGCGAGCACGAAGTGGGTCCACAACCAGCCGTCCGTCGTCGCCCGCGCGATGGTGCTTGCGGACAAGATGCTATTTGTGGCCGGCCCGCCCGACGTCGTGGACGAGCGGCGGGCGATTCGCCTGCCCGATGAGAAGGACGTGCAGGAGGGCCTCGCCCGCCAAGCCGCCGCTCTCGCGGGCAAGCTCGGAGCGCGCCTCTGGGCCGTCTCGGCAGCCGACGGCAAGCCCGTCGCCCGCTACAAGCTCGACGCTGTCCCTGTCCACGACGGCATGGCCGCTGCGGGCGGCAAGCTCTTCATCGCCACGCTCGACGGCAAGGTCCTCTGCCTCGCCGCCGACGGAGCGAAGGCGCTCGCCACCGACGACGAGCCGCTCCAGACCGCTGCCGACGAGCCCACGCCGCCCCCCGTGCTGACGAAGGAGAAGGACTTCGACCGCGTTGTCGGCTGCTCTGTGTTCGAATCGAAGCTTGGCTACCGCCTCCAGGGCCAGGGCAAGGATGTGGCGGGCCTCGCCCTCAACAAGCTCAAAGCCCCGCTGAAGAAGAAGGCGGAACTGAAGGCCAAGGTGAAGGCCGCGCCCGACGACGGCGGGTTCCTGCTCAACGGCTTCATCGCCTTCGGTGACCGGCCGGACGACGCGAAGCTCGTCAAGTGCGGCGTCCGCATCAAGGCCAAGAGCGCCCACATCGTCCAGGGGCCGCTGAAGGACTTCAAAGGCCTGGCTGAGAAGCTCGACATCAAGGGCGATGAGTTACTCGAGCTGGCGGTGAGCGTTGACCTCGAGGCCCAGAAGGTCGTTTTCAAGGTCCTCGACAAGACGATGGAGGCCAAGCTCGAGCAGCCCCTGAAGGCCATCACCCACGTGGGCCTGTGCATAGACAACGCGCTGGTGGACTGTAGCCCGGTCGAGGTGAGCGGGGAGTAGCTCCTGCGATCACGGCTTCGGCGGCGCGGCGGCCTTGAAGGCGGCGGCCACGTCGTGCGGGGGCATGGCGCGGCTGTAGACCTTTAGGCCGCGGATCTGGCCCGTGACCTGGAAGGGCGCGCCCGGCCCGCCACTGTACTGGCCGACGTGGAGGGGGCCGCTCCAACGTGCGAGGATGGCTGCGCCCGCCTTCTCGGCGATGAGGCGACCGTCCTGGTAGAGGCGGGCGGTCTGCCCGTCGTAGGTGCCGACCACGTGGAGCCACTTGCCCGGCGCGGGGCGACCGCCGTCGCAGTCTATCCCGCCCACGTGCCAGCGCCAGTGCCCGCCGATGCGCTGGAGGAACCAGCCGGCCTGGTTCCAATGGCCGCAACTGACGGGGATGGGCATCTGGCCCGCCGCGGCCATGTTCACCCACAGCTCGATGGTGATGCGCTGGCCGAGGTCGAACTCGGGGCGGTGCTCGAAGGTGGCGTAGCCGCCCTTCGAGAGGTCGAGTGCGCCATCGGCCACCCTCGCCCTGTCGAGGAGCGTGCCCTTGGCCTTGCCGCCGCCGAAGAGGGCGGCCTCGGCGTTCTCCGCGAAGGCGGCGACGAAGAGCGGCTCCTTGGTCTCAGCGAGGGGCGCGGCGGTGGCGGGCGCCGATGCCTTGCTCTCGGCCCCGCGGGCATTCACGGCTTTCACCGTGTAGGCGTGCTGCACCCCGTCGGGGGCCGTGGTGTCGCTGTAGCGCAGCTCGGTCGTCGGCTCAGCAGTGAGGCGCTGGAAATCGGCATCGCGGGGCAGAGACGCTGTGGGCGGGGCCTCCGTGCCCCGCGTCTTCCCTCGCTCCTCTTCGCGGGGGACGGAGCCCCCGCCCACAGTTCCAGCCCCGGCCTTGGCGCGGTAGACGTTGTATCGCGCGCGCCCGCCTGGGGCCTCTTGCCAGGCGAGGTCCACGCGGCCTGGGGCGGCGGTGGCCTTGAGGCCGGCGGGCGCGGGCGGCGGGGGCGGGGCTGGGACGTTGACTGTGGTGCGGATGGGCTTGCTCTGCCGCTCGGCGTTGTTGAGGAAGAGGGCGTAGTGCTGCGGGCCTGGCTCGGCGGCGGGGTCGTCGTGCTGGAAGAGAGCCGTCTCGGCGATGAGCGACTTGTTGTTGGCCTCGAATTCGGGCGTCTTGCCGCGATAGAGTTCGGCTGTGAGGCCGATGGTGCGTGCCGAACGCTCCCAGGAGAGGCGGACGATGCAATCGGCGTCCACGGTCGCCTTCAAGTCGGGCAACGGGTCGGGGATGGGGGTCTGGATGAACTGGCGATGGGCGCCGGGCAGGAGCTTGGCCCCTGGCATGTCGGCGCGGGGCGCCGCGAGGGCGGCGCGGCGGCCATTCTGGATGATGCCGAGCATCGCCTGATAGTGCGGGTCCGCGGTCGAGGCGAAGGAGATGATAGGCTTGCCGTCGTCCTCGGGCACCGGCGCGGGCGTTGGGGCCTTGAAGGCGTCAACGGGCGTCACGCCGTGGATGTAGCCCTGGGGGCGGAGGACCCAGATGCGCTTGCGCGTGGGGTCAATCTTGCGGTCGCGGCACATGGCGGTGCCGTAGCCCTCCTTGCCGGCGGCGAGCGGGGCGCGGAGGATGCGGCTGAGCTCGGGGCGCTCGAGGTTGAACCAGTCGTCGTCGAAGTAGGTGTGGCACTTGTTGCACCCCGCGGCGCTCATCGCGGCAGATAGCGACTTCTTGATGCCGTCCCAGGCGCGCACGGAGCAGCCGTGGGTCGTGTAGTCCCACGTGCCGTGGAAGAGGCCGTTGGTGTCAATCCAGGCCATGATGAGGTCGCGTTCGGTGCGGGAGAGGCCGTCAATCCGGCCCTGCTCCTTGTGGCGGCCCATGAGTTCCTTGGCGAGAGGCGCGGCGCCCGAGCCGTGGAAGCGGGGCGGGCGAATGGGCACCGAGAAGAGCGCCGTGCCGTTCATGCAGTCTATGCCCGAGATCAGGTGGGCCATCACCTGCGTCTCGCGGCGGCTGATGAGATTCTCGTAGCTGTTGGTGAAGTACTCGGTCCAGCCGCCGGTGAGGTCGAGGCGTCCTGCGAAGCCCTTCTCGCCGCCGTGGCAGCTCACGCAATGCTTGTTGAAGATGGGCTGGACCTGGCTCGGGTAGTCAATGTAGCCGCTGCCCCACGATTCGGGCTGGGGCTTGCTCGGCTCGCGCTTGAGGGCGAGAATCTCGTTGCTGCTGCTCGGCGTGGAATACTTGTGCTCGTGGCAGCCGATGCAGGTTCGGGTGACGCCAGGTGCGGCCTGGACGAATGTGCGCATTGACTGGACCATGCGCCCTTCGGCGTCGAGGGCGTGGATGTAGAGCGCGCGGCCCGACGGGGCCTCGAAGTAGGCCGAGCCGTCGGCCTCCACGGGCACGAGCCCGAGGTAGTTCTTGGCGCTCCACGCGAGCACGCCGCTCATGAGGAACACCTGGTTCATCGCGCCGCCGGGGGTGGGGCTGACGCGCGAGGTTTCCTCGATGACGCGAAGCTGCTTGACCTCGCCGCGCTCGACCCCCTGGCCGACGAGGCCCTGGTAGACGTCGAGGAGGAGGAAGCGGCCCGTCGTCTTCTCGCGCTCCTTGCTGCTGGCGAGGACTGGCGGGACGGGCCGCGGCTTGACCAGCATGGGCGCGAAGCAACAGATGTTGGGATCGGAGTAGATGACCTCGCGGTTGCCCTCGCGGTCAATCATCATCAGGGCGTTGCGCTTCGAGCCTGGCGGCCGGCCGCTGTAGATGAGCACGTCCGGCGATAGGGGCCACGGCTCGCACGACAGGCCCCGGTCGTTCGTGGGGTTCTTCGGTGTCTCAAAGTTGTAGATGGCGTCGGGGCTGTTCTTGCTCACGTGGGTGTCAATGATGGCTACGGTGCCGGTGGGCGTGGCGTTGTGCGGGGCAAAGGTCGAGGCGATCAGGTGCGGCGCCCCAGGCACTGGGCGGGCGTCGAGCGTGGCCTCGGGGTGCACCATGTTGTTGGCGAAGAGCGCCGTCTCGTTCGTGCCGTCGGGGAAGATTGTCCAGAGGCTCTGCTGGGTGAGGGCATTTTTGTCCACGTACTCCCATCGGCCCTGGAGGATGCGGCCGTCGGGCATCACGCAGGGGTCGAACTCGTTGACGTTGTTGACCGAGATGGGATGGATGTCCGAGCCGTCCGCGTTCATCACGTGGAGGATGTTGACGCCAGAGTTGAAGCAGGGGACGAGTCCCGCGGGCCGCGTGGAGGTGAAGAGGATGCGGCCGTCGGGCAGGTAGCAGGGCGCGATGTCGTGCATGCCACCGCCGAAGGAGCCCTTGTAGCTTGGAAGGCACGAGCTCGGGTCGGTCACGCGCCGCAGGCCCGTGCCGTCAACCCCGATCTCGTAGATGCTCGTCGAGCCGTTCGGCTCGCCCTTGAAGCAGAACAGCAGCTTCTTGGCGTCCCAGGAGAGCTCGGGATGCGTGTAGACGCCTACGCCGAGGGTGCCCGGAGTTGTGGGGTCAATGACTGGGCGCACTTTCCACTCGGCGGCTGGTGCCGAGGGGTTCTCGCAGACGTAGACGCCCCCGCCGCCCGGCGGCCACTTGTAGTAGGTGTCGTAGATGTGAATGCCAGTGTATGAGTGGCGCTTCGTGAACAGCAGCGGCGCGTCGAGTTGGCTGCGCAACGGCTTCTTCGCCGCTTCCTCTGCCCCGACCGCGATGGCCCCCGCCGCAAGGACGGCCAGGGTGGCAACAACGGCTAGCGTCTTCTTCTTGCTCATTGGCATGCATTCCCTCGTGACTTGGCCCACAGGAACACGGCCCCTGCTTCCCATCCCACAATTCTATTCCGAGGCAGGCGGCCCCGCAAGGCCAAAATGCGCCCGGCCGTAATGCCTCAGTGACGGGTGGCAACCGCGCAGGCGAATCCGTTTGGAGTGCGGGCTTCAGCCCGTAGGCTCAATCGGCTACGGCCTGAAGGCCGCACTCCGAACCGGGGTGAAGCTCCGCCACCCGTAACTGAGGCATTACGCCCGGCCGCCGCTTGAAATCGCCGCGTCCTCGGCTATACTGCGTTGCGGGACCGCTTGCTGTGGAGCCTGACATGCGTCGCGCAGTGGCGAGTGCGGTGGTGGCGCCCATAGCGCTTCTGGCGGCCCTCTCAGCGCCCGCAGGGGAACGACTGGCAGCGCTTCTGGACGCCTACGCCCCGAAGCCGCAGGGGTATCCGACGGGGCAGCAGTGCGCGCGTCCCGATACCTCGGCCCCATTCCGCTGGCACTTCTATCACGAGGGGGCCGTCGAGCGATTCGACGACGCGAAGATGCGGCTCCACGCCGACCCCTTCAATCCGTTGGATGGCGAAGGGCCGAAGGCGGACCCGCGAAGCCCGGTGAAGCTCGCCTTCGTAGCCGAGCGCGCAACCGAGGGCAAGCAGGCGCTGCGGGCCGACTTCCCCGCCTCGGCGGTGCAGGCCGGCAAGGCGGCGGTGAGCATCGCCGCAACCGCCGGGCCGCCGTCGTTCTCAGCCTACCTCCGCAGTCGCGGGTACATGCCCACTGGCTCTTGCTACTGGCCCCACTACCGCTGGCTCAGGCTCGACGCCTTCAATCCGCAGGAGAGGGAGATTCGCGTCCGCGTCGCAAACGTCCCGCTCGTCCTCCACCCTGGGGCGAACGCCGTGGCGGTGAAGACCGCCGACGCGATGGGCTTCGACGAATCCAGCACCGTCAGTGCTCTGGGGGTCGAGGTCGTGGCGCCCGCGGAGGACACGACGCTGTTCCTCGACAACGTGCGGATGGAGCAGGAGGTGCCGACGGCGATGAAGGCGATGCTCCAGTTCCCCGCCCGCGACAGCGCCGACAGTGCGCCGCTCCTCTGGCCAGGCTTCACGCCCGTCGAGGCCGACATGGTCTACTCGCCCGAACGGGGCCACGGCTGGACGGCCCCAAAGGCGAAGCGGCAGCATTCGGGCCACTCCTTCCGCAGCCACGAGCCCGGCCTCCTCTGGGGCTGGTGCAGCGGGGCCGACTGCCCCTTCCGCATTGACCTGCCGAATGGAGCCTACGGCGTCTACATCCTGGCGGCGCCGGGCCGCGTCGAGTGGCCGAAAGGCGTCTCAGTCAAGCTCAACGGCAAGGACCACTTGCTCCTGAGCCCCCGCACCGAGGCCGAGGTTCGCCAGATGGCCCTCGGCGGCGAGGCGTGGGACTTCCGCCCCGGGGCCTGCGTGTGGGAGGGCCTGGTTCGCCCCGCCTACTATCCCTCCGACACCCAGTTTGTAGTCCCGCCTTCAGGCGGTCTTCAAGAACCGCGTAAACGCGGAACTACAAACGTGCTCTACGCCGCAGTGACGGAAGGCCACCTGCTCATCGAGTTCCCGCCCACTCTCGCCCTCCGGGCGATCATGGTCTTCGCCGCGGCCGACAAGGATGAGGCCCTCAAGCAGATTGGCCGCCTCAACTACCTCCTGGCCGAAGCCTGGGACGTTTCGCACCCGTGGGTCAAAGGCTCTTACGCCGAGAAGATACGCTACATCGGCTTCCACGACGAGATGATCCGCCCCGAGACCATCCCCGACCGCTTGGCGGCCCTGAAGCTGAGCGATGCGGATTTCGACCGCGGCTTCGTCCTCTTCCATCGCGGCCTCGCCGAACCCGTCTACCCCGACACGATCCCCACGCCCCAGGAGGTCATTGTAGGCGGGGCGTCCCTGCCCCGCGATGGCCATCCCCGCGGGCCAGAGACGGCCCGCCTACAGGCATTCGCCGCGCCCGGCGAGCGCGAGGCAGTGACCCTCGGCATCCTGCCCCTTGCACCAGTCAAAGGCATCCAGGTGAAGGTCTCGGACCTGGCCGCCAAGGACGCCCGAATCCCAGCCGACCGCATTGACATGCGCGTCGCCCGCTACCACCAGAAGACCATGCAGTTCGGCCACCACAACCACCCCTACAACTACCAGGAGCACTACCTGGTCCGCGCGCCCATTGCCGGCAATGGGCACCCGTCGCTCGACCTTTGGCCCGGCGCCGCCCGCCGCATCTACCTCGACATCGCCGTGCCCGCCGACGCCAGGCCCGGAGAGTACGCGGCCCAGGTGACAATCGCCTCAGCCGAAGGCAAGCCGCTCGCCACGGTGCCGCTCGCGCTGGAGGTCCTGCCCATCGCGCTCAAGGACCCGCCAGTCTACTTCGCCGCCAACTACGCCCATCCGCTGCTCAAGGACCACGGCTTCAACACCTTCCAGACCAGCTACGACGATGCGGTGAGGAATGGCTACCGCGGCTTCATCCCGTGGGTCTACGAGAGCGTCCCTGGCACGCTCAAGGGCAAGCGAATCCACTGGAACAACCTGTTGGCGAGCAAGGAGCTTGTCGGGCCAGTCATCGCGGAGGGGCGCGAGGGCAAAGGCCCGCGCGGCTTCTTCGGCGGCGCCGCACCAGCCACCCACGGCAAGCCGAACGCCGCCGAGATCGCTAGGCAGTTCTTCGACCAGGCAGTCAAGGAGTTCCCCCAGCTCGACATCCTGAACGTCACGGTGCCCATCTTCTGCTCGCCCAATGGCTGCGGCCAGGACGCGCACGAGTGGCAGATATTCCAGACCCTACGGCCGCCCGTGCGGGCGACGCCCGAGGCGCTCGAAGCCGCACGCCAGGCGGGCAAGGACTTCTGGTTCGCCGACGCCCTCCGCCACTCGAAGGAGCAGGCCGCGCGCTTCACATTCGGCCTCTGGCTCTGGCGCCTCGGGGCCACCGGCCGCTACACCACCCTCGACGCCCACCTCCAATACGGCTACGGCACCGCACGCCTCGGCTACCGCTGGGACCCCTATTTCACCCTCCTCGACGTGACGACCTGCAACATAGACCGCGCCCTGATCGAATCGGTTGCCGAGGGCCAATGGAACCCGTCACGTGACCTCCTGCTTCACCGCGAGGGGATTGACGACTTCCGCTACATCCACACCCTCGACACCCTCATCAAGGAAGCCGAAGCGAAGAAGGCCGGCGGCGAGGCCCTGGCCGCCGCCCGCAAGTTCCGCGACGCCCTCTTCGCCGACCTCTCCCTCGACCTGACGAAGTACTACGAAAGCCGCAACGGTGCCTACGGAGAGAACTGGTACACCCTGCCCACCAACCCCTGGACCACGGCCAAGCTCAACGCCACCCGCCGCGCCGCGGCGGCGTACATCATTGCCCTGAGGAGCAAGCCGCGATAGCGATGGCCAGCACACCACTTGTCCTGCCCATTGAGATCGGGTATACTTCTGCCGTAGGGCGAAACAAGGAGCGAGCGATGAGCACAACCACCTGCACGGCTGACGCGGAGGGACACGTGGCGATCCCCGCCGAAATGCGGCGCAGGCTCGGCATCAAGCCGGGGAGCAGGTTGCGCCTGTCCGAGGAGCGCGGGCGGATCGTGGTGGAGCCAGTCAAGCCTCGCACGGTAGACGAGCTGTTCGGCATTCTCAAAGGCTCCGGCGCCATGAAGGTGCTGATCGAAGAGCGCCAACGCGAGCGCGAGCTGTAGCATGGCAACCCAACCGCGGGTGTTCGACGCCTGGGCGCTCATGGCTTACCTCGAAGGGGAGCCGGCCGGCTCCAAGGTGAAAGCCTTGCTGGCCGAGGCACAAGGGGTTCCAGGGGCGCTCTTGGCCAGCGCTGTGAACATGGCCGAAGTCTGGTACAGCACGGCCCGAACACGGGGGTGGCAAGAGGCCGACGCCATCGTGCAGGGACTCACGGAGCTCGGTGTCGAAGTAGTACCTGCCGACTGGGCATTGGCTCGACAGGCGGCGCAGTTCAAGGTTGGGCACAAGCTCTCCATCGCCGACTGCTTCGCCGCGGCGCTCGCCAAGCTCCGCGACATCGAGGTGGTGACAGGCGATCCTGAGTTTCACGAACTGGAGAGCCAAGTCAAGATCCTCTGGCTGTGACCCGATCCCTCCTTTCGCGTGTTTCGCGGGCAGAATCCTCCTTGGAGCACGTGAACATGAACGCCACCGTGTGCAACCCGCTCCTGCGAACGCCCCTGTCGCTGATCATTGACGACTCGTGCCCCGTCATCAACCTCACCTACTACTGGATGCACCAGTGGCTCGCCTGGCGGCCGAAGCACCGCCCCGACCTGCCGCCGGCCCGCTGGGAGGGCAATCCCATCGTGCCCAAGCTCTCCCGCACGATCCCCGTGGACTTTGCGAAGAAGTGGGGCGAGTGGTGCGGCGAGCAGGGCATTCGCGGCAAGTTCTCCTTCATCCCCTTCCCCGCCGGCCAGGGCCGAGTTGACCAGGGCTTCGCCGACCACCCCCGCCACCTGCTCGCCGATTGGCTGAAGCTCACGAAAGAAATCATCTGGCCCAACTTCGACCTCACGCCCGAAATGCTCACCCACTCGCACGTCGCCGACATCAAGACCTGGGAGCTCACGCCCCAGTGGGAGCAGGTGGACTGGGTGAATCCCCCCGTCGAGAAGCTCACCGACTACATTGCGACGGCGATGCAGCTTCTCAAGAACGCCGGCATCCCCTGCGAGGGGGTCACCAGCCCGGGCGCCTTCGGCAAGCGGAACGAGGCGGCCTACTCGAAGGCCATCCTCGACGCCGCGCTACGCGTCAACAACAACCCGCGGCCCTTCTACTTCCTGTGGCTCGACGACCGGAAGCCGCCAGGCGTCCCACTCTGGCACGCGCAGAAGGACAAAGGCATCGCCATCGCCAGCGTGTGGAGCTGTGCCGGCGACTGGTTTGGGTCGTGGACCGGCTTCGACAAAGGCGACCCCGACCGCTTCATCACCGAGGACCTCAAGGGCGGCCGCCTGCCGGCCGTCCTCGAGAAGGAACTCCCCTGCGTCCTCTGCGGCCACTGGCCCGGCTTCTACTTCGAGGGCGAGGAGTTCGGCTTCAACGTCCTCAAGACCGTCAAGAAGCGCCTCGACGCCTACGATCCCGACAAGACGAAGACCCTCTGGATGAAGAACTCCGAGATCGGCCATTACTGGATGGCCCGCGAGCTATCTGACATTGCGGTAGCTGACGGCAAGGTCACAATCACCACCAAGTTCCCCACCGCCAACTTCACCCTCAAGCTCGACGACTGTGCCGCGAAGCGGGTCCAGGTGGCTGGCGCCGACCTTCGCCAGGTCGCCTCCCGCCGCGACTTCCGCTCCGGCACCTTCCTCGTCGAGGCCAAGGCCACCTACGCCGCCTTCCCGCTCAAGGAAGGCGCCACGGTGCTCCACGTGGCCCAGCAAGGGAGGGTATCGCTTGCCTAACTACTGCCAGCACTCAAGGCGCAGGTCCGCCCCGGCGACTTCTGCAACGTGGGCCATACGGTCGGTGGTGGCAAGGATGTATGCTCGCTCCATCGCCTGGCTGGCGATCCAGAGATCGTTCTCCTGGACGCCCAGACGCTTGTCCGGCGTCTGTTCCCACAGATCAGGCACCACCCTGGCCTTGAGGCGGCCCCGCGCGTCCTTCGGGGAGTACCTGGCGAAGAGTCGTGCCCTTAGTTCGGCATAGCTCTCGACAACGTGGCGGTCCACAGGCAAAACCTCGAAGGCTGACATGGCTTGTCTCACGCGGCGCTGCCGCGCGTCGTCAACACAGGGTGCAACACGCAAGCCGTACTCCACTTCGGCAAGGGTCACAACGGACACGAAGACACGGTCCGACTGGAGCTTCTCCCATCTGCGCCGGAATAGGTGGTGCTTCGCATGTAGCTCATCCCAGAGCGCGCTGGCAACACATGTGTCGAGAAGGTAGACGTCATCAGGCACTGCTATGGCCCATCCGTGTCCAAGTCCTCAAGGTGCTGCATTGCCTCATGGATCGCTTGATCATGTATGGGTTGGAGGCGCTTGAGCGTCTCGTCGGCACGTGCCAGCTCCCAGTTGGGCGATACGTACTCGTGGTAGGGTATGCAGGGCCGGAAATCCCTGGGGAAGAAGCTGGTGAAGTCAAAAGGAACGGGGCGCTCCTCGCCGCAGAAACAATCGAGAACCCTGCGCTCCAACCGCGGCGGAAGATCATAGCCTCTGAGGACCAGAGCATCCAGTTCCTGCAAACACCTCCGCAGGTCGGTCTCAATTGCCGCATCCAAAAGCCCATCGCCGATCTCTGTCCGCCTTCTTATATACCGACGAGCCAGAGATGCAAGCCTGACGAGCTCGCCAGTCGTGAGGCGGGGCACGGGCACGGCCTTGAGAGTGAGAATCCTGTTGTCCCTTTTGCCTTCATGGTCGCGGACATACGCGTTGGCCAGGGGCCCGTTCAGGACAGCCGCCAGCGCTTCGATTGTCCAGCCGGGTCCGGGCCAGACACCGTGAAGTCGCTGATAACACACCAAACCGGAACCGTCAGGGACTGCAATCAGCCGCCACGTGCCCCGGCTTACGGTTGCCCCGTTCACGATGACTTTCGGCTCATTCCATGGCCGCTTGTAGGCGTTCCCCCTCATGACACTTGGCGACACGTTCAGCCAAGCGTGGCCCTGGTGGATGAATGCCTCTTGCAGGCGTCCCTGGACCTTCTCGAGCCCCGGCACAAAACACGGGTGTTTCTTCTCTGAGATCAGGCTCGGCCGGTTCTGTTCATTGAGAGGGATGGAGAACTCAATGCCTCGGTGTACCTCTGCTACATCCCCCAGGGTGTTGAACCGCGTCAGCCGTCCCCAGACATCTTCTAGCGGGGAGGTCCAGAGGGAAGGCTTCGTGCCGAGCCAGACGTCGTCGCGGCTCATGGTCGGCGTTGAGCACGCGAGGAAGTCGCCCCGATCCGCCTCTAGCACCACTGAGGAACGCACGGCGCAGTGCGGGGCTTCGCGGCGCTTCCTCCCGTGCGACAGGAGCAGCACTGTCTCGGCATCGGAGTGTGTGAACACGCCGTCCGGGAGGGATACCAACTCAGCGTGAGCGTAGGTACTTCCGAGACGGACATTGAACTCCCTGTAGGCGCGGCCTGACACGAACGAGCGCGGCAGGACAAGGCCGAGCATAGCCGGCGGCTCCGGGTACAAGACGCGCCGCAGAATCTCAGCGGGCTTCTGAACCTGCTGTACGGCGTTCCCGTAGGCCTCGCGTTCCTCTGGGCTGAAGACTTCGAAGGGAGGATTGCACAAGACGATCGCCGCCTGCTTCAGCTCCCGCGAGAGGGTGCTCCCGGTGAAGATGTCCTCCCGGAGGATTCGCCACCCATTCGGGTTGGGGTAATCGGCTAGCATCAGGGAGAGTCTCGCCACCTCGCAGGCGAACGGCTCCAGTTCGATGCCGACAAGCCGCTCAACAAAGTAGTCGTGTCTCTTCCGGGCAGTCATGTTCCGCGGGAGCAGGTCGCGCATCCTGCGCATGGCAGCGACGAGGAAGACTCCGTGGCCTGCACAGGGTTCGACGACGCGAAGCTCATCCAGCGGCACGTCCTCGAATGGGAGATGGTGCACGAGGTACTCCGCGATCTGGGGCGGAGTGCTGTGAGTGCCGTAGGCTTCCCTGGTTTGCGGGCTCACCAACGTGTTCTCGTAGATGTAGGCGAGCGCATCAACCGAGAGATTCTGGAAGTGGAATGCACCCCGGATGCGACCCCAAACCACATCCTGAATCTCGCGGTCGCCGAGAGCCGGAGTTGCGGGCCGCGACGGGAAGTAGAACCTCTCTACGTTGTTGATAGC
>VGYV01000117.1 GCA_016872855.1 Planctomycetota bacterium | reverse complement strand
CCCCCAATCCTGGTAACCAGCTTGGGTTGCCCTATCGTGCTCGTCCTCGTCCTTCGTCCTCGTCCTCGACCCTCTTGGCTTGCGCGCAGCGGAATCGAGGACGAGGACGACGGACGAGGGACGAGGACGATTCAAGCACACGTCGAGCGCCAGGATTAGGGGCCATACTCGCGCTTGACCTGCCGCCTGCCGCCAGTAGAATCATGAGCAGGCCGCGGCCAGCCACCGCCGGCCCTGGAGGCACGCAATGTCCACGCCATCCGCCGCGCCCGACTGGGCGAACCACCACCTTCTCCAGCGCAACCGCGAGGACGCCCACGCCCTCCACGGCCAGGACCCGTCGCCCTGGCGCAAGCTGCTCAGCGGCACCTGGGCCTTTCACTACGCCCCATCGCCCGCCGCCGCGCCCGAGGGCTTCGAGCAGCCCGAGTTCGATGCCTCGGGCTGGGACCGCCTGCCCGTGCCCAGCAACTGGCAAATGCACGGCTACGGCACGCCGGTCTACACCAACGTGCGCTACCCGTTCCCCGTGGACCCGCCGCACGTGCCGGACGCGAATGCCACGGGCTACTATCGCCGCACGTTCACACTCCCTGAGAACTGGGCGGGGATGCAGGTGTTCCTGCACTTCGGCGGCGTGAACTCGGCGTTCCACGTCTGGCTCAACGGCCAACCCGTCGGCTACAGCCAGGGGGCGCACCTGCCCTCCGAGTTCAACGTCACCTCCATCGTGAAGCAGGGCGAGAATGTCCTGGCGGTCCGTGCCTATCAGTACTCTGATGGCGCGTACCTGGAGGACCAGGATTTCTGGCGGCTGAGCGGCATCTTCCGCGACGTGTGGCTGTGCGCGACTCCCACCGTCCACATCTTCGACGTGCGGGTGCGCACGCCGCTGGAGAACGACTACCAGGACGCGAAGCTGGACGTAAGCGTGTCCCTGCGGAACTATGGGGCGAAGGGCGTGCGCGGCTACTCCGTGGCGGCGAAGCTGCTCGACGCCAAGGGCCGCGTGGTGCTCGACCAGCCGGTGATGGCGAAGATCATCATCGGCGCGGGCAGAGAGGTGGCGGTGGAGATGGCCGCACCCATCTCGAATCCCCGCAAGTGGAACGCCGAGGAACCGTATCTCTACGAGCTTCATCTCGCGCTCTGCGATGCGAAGGGCGCGGTCGTCGAGACGCAGCGCATCCCCGTCGGCTTCCGACAGGTCGAGGTCAAGGGCCAGCGCATCCTCGTCAACGGCACGCCCATCAAAATCCACGGCGTCAACCGCCACGACATGAGCCCCGACACCGGCCACGCTGTCTCGCTCGCCCTGATGGAGCAGGACGTGCAGTTGATGAAGCAGCACAACGTCAATGCCATCCGCACGTCGCACTACCCGCCCGACCCGCGGCTGCTCGACCTGTGCGACCGCTGGGGCCTCTACGTGATTGACGAGGCCGACCTCGAGTGCCACGGCATGCAGCCCCTCTCCCGCCTCTCCCAGGACCCCGAGTGGGAGGCTGCCTACCTCGACCGCGCGGTCCGAATGGTCGAGCGCGACAAGAACCACCCCTCGATCATCATGTGGTCGCTCGGCAACGAATCGGGCTACGGCGCCAACCACGACGCGATGGCCCGCTGGATACGCCAGGCCGACCCCACCCGCCTCATCCACTACGAAGGGGCGGATGGCGCGCAGCGCTGGGACAAGAACTGCCATCGCCTCACGCCCGGCATCCTCGACGTCGAGAGCGAGATGTATCCCCACGTTGACCGCCTCATCGAGAGGGGCAAGGTGAAGGACGACCCGCGCCCCTACTTCATGTGCGAATACGCCCACGCGATGGGCCAGGGGCCGGGCAACCTGAAGGAATACTGGGAGGCCATCCGCGCCTATCCACGCCTCGTCGGCGGCTGCATCTGGGAGTGGGCCGACCACAGCATCCGATGTGGCGACAAGCGTCCCCGCTTGTCGGCCCAGACCGCCCGCAACCGGGACGGTTGCGGCTACGACGGCAAGGAGTGGTTTGCCTACGGCGGCGACTTCGGCGACCAGCCGAACGACGGGAACTTCTGCATTGACGGCCTGGTCTTCCCCGACCGCGTGCCGCACACGGGCCTCATCGAGTACAAGGCCGTCGTCCAGCCCGTCCACGTTGAGGCCGTGGACCTCAAGGCGGGGCGCATCCGCATCACGAACCGCAACGACTTCGCCGCGCTCGACTATCTGGAAGGGCAATGGGCCATTGTGGAGGACGAGCGCGTCGTTGCCCAGGGCACGCTACCCCTGCTCGATGTCCCCGCGCACGAATCCGCCGAGTTCACCCTCCCCTGCGCCGGCGGGACGGGTTGGCTGAACCTGAGCTTTGTGCTGAAGGATGCCACGCCCTGGGCGCCGAGGGGCCACGAGGCCGCCTTCGCCCAGTTCGAGCTGCCCGCCGCTGCGCCCGCCATTCGCACCGCCGACATGCCGGCGGTTCGGGTCGAGGAAGCGGGCGACACCATCGCCGTCTCGGGCGATGAGTTCCGCATCGCCTTCGACCGCCGCAAGGGGCAGATGGCGGCCTGGGAGTGGAACGGCCTGTCGCTCTTCGCCCGCGGCCCAAAGGTCCAGCTCTGGCGTGCGCCCACCGACAACGATAAGCACCTCCGCAACGAATGGGTCGGCGCCGGCTATGACCGCCTCGTGCCCCGCATTGCCAAGTTCGAGGTCTCTGTGGGCGGGGCCTCTGTGCCCCGCGTCCGCGTCGAGTCCGTCCTCGGCGGCTGGTCGGTCGTCCCCCCCTTCCGTTGCGCGCAGACCTACTCGGTCTACGGCAGCGGGGACGTGGTGATTGAGACGGCCCTCGAGCCGCTCAAGGAGGGCCTGCCGCCCCTGCCGCGCTTCGGGCTGGAACTGCACCTGCCCGAGGGCTTCGAGCAGTTCGCCTGGTTCGGCCTCGGCCCCCACGAGTGCTACGCGGACCGCAAGGAGAGCGGCCGCGTCGGCCTCTACCGCGGCACTGTGAGCGGGCAGCACGTGCCCTACGTGAAGCCGCAGGAGAATGGGAACAAGGCCGACTGCCGTTGGGCCGCCGTCACCACGCTTCGCGGCACCGGCCTCCTCGCTGTCGGCATGCCCCTCATCAACGTCAACGTCCAGCACAACACGCCCGAGGACATGACGAAGGCCACGCACACCTACGACCTCGTGCCGCGGCCCGAGACCATCCTGCACCTCGACCACGCGCACAACGGCCTGGGCAGCAACAGTTGCGGCCCACGCGAGCTGGAGAAGTACCGCCTCTTCGCCCGGCCAATGCGTTTCGCCGTGCGGCTGAGGCCGTTTGCGTGGGATGCGGCCGAGCCGATGGTGTTGAGCAAGCAAATGCTTGAGCCGCTGGTCACATGAGGCGAGCTTTCGAGTCCCTTTTGTCCCTTCTGTCCCTTGGGTCCCTTGGGTTCGGCAAGCAAGGGACTCAAGGGACAAAAGGGACCCAAGGGACAGAAGGGACGGGGAAACCACAGGAGCCGCCGGGAAAGCGGGTACGATCATGGCATCGCGCGTTACGCTCGCCTCTCTTGCTGCCTGGCTGCTTGGCCTGGCGCCCTTTGCCCTCGCGGGCGAGGCAGGTCCCCTCGACAAGGCCCGCGACGCGATTCTCCACGGCAAGTACGACGAGGGGCTGAAGGGGCTGGAGGCCATCCTCGCCAAGCCCGACCCCAAGACCGAGGCCGACGCCCGTGGCCTCCGCATCCGCGCATTCCTCGAAACCGGCCGCCACAAGGAGGCCATCGCCGAGGGCGAGGCCCTCACCAAGGCTACACCCGACAACCCCGACGCCCTCTGCTGGCACGCCTCTGCCCTCCTCGAAGTCGGGCGCTACGACGAGGCCGAGAAGCTCCTGGCCCGCGCCCTCGAACGCGACAAGGAGCACCTCAAGGCCCGCGTCCTCACCCTCGAGCTGGCCGACCTCACGGGCAACCGCGAGGCCTTCGTAGCCCAGGCGAAGTACTTCCTCGCCCTCGACAACCAGAACAAGGCGAAGACCCCCGACGCCCTCGCTGCCGTGGCCCGCGCCGTCCGCAGGACGGACCCCCACGGCGCATGGAGCGCTTACCAGGAGGCGATGGGACTCGACCCCAACTCTACCGACATCGCTGTCGCCGCAGGTTTCCACTGCCTCGACAAGTATCACTGGCCCTTCGCGCGCAGAAGCCTGGAAGCCGCCCTCAAGATCAACCCCAACCTCGCCCTCGCCCACGCCGGCCTCGGGCTCATCCAGCTCGCCACGGGCAACCACACCGCCGCCCAGCAAGAGGTCGAGAAGGCCCTCAAGGCGAATCCCCACCTCATCCTCGCCCATCTGATGCGGGCCATGATGCTCGCGGTGGACGAGAAGCACGCGGAGAGCCTGGCCGAGATCAACGCCGCCCTCGCCGTCAACCCCCTGCACCCCGAGGCCTTGTCGTTCCTCGCCGCCCACCACGAGGCCGTGGGCAACGCCGCCGAGCGCGACAAGGTGATCGCCCAGGTGCTCAAGGTCAACCCCAAGCACGCCGAACTCTACGTCACGCTGGCCCAGGCCAGCGAACGCCTCCGCCGCACCCCCGCCGCCATCGCCTGGGCGAAGAGGGCCATCGAGCTGGACCCCGATTTCTGGCACGGCTACTTCGTGGCGGGCATGAACCTCGTCCGCGCCGGCGAGGAGGCCGAGGGCTATCGCCTCCTCGACAAGGCATTCGACCTCAATAAGTTCAACGTCTGGGCCTTCAACACCCTCACCGTCCTCGACCGCGACCTGAAGAAGAAGGAATTCGCCTACTACGAGACCCCCCACTTCTACGTGAAGCTGGACAAGACCGAGGAGAAGATCCTCTGGCCCTACCTCGAATCGCTCCTGGAGCCGATGTATGAGTCGCTCGCCCGCAAGTACGCTGTCACCCCCGTCGGCCCCAAGCAGTTCGGCGAGCGGACGCTCGTGCTCCTCTATCCCAAGCACGAGGAGTTCTCCGCCCGCACGATGGGCCTGCCCGGCCTGAGCGCCCTGGGCGCCTGCCTCGGCCAGGTCATCACCATGCCCTCGCCCCGCCTGAGCCGCCTCAACCCCGCCAACGCCTTCAACTGGCGCCACGTCCTCATCCACGAGTTCGCCCACGTCCTCACCCTCCAGAAGACCCGCTACAACATCCCCCGCTGGCTCACCGAGGGCCTCAGCGTCCTTGAGGAGGGCGACACCCGCGTCAACTGGGACGCCATTCTCGTCCACGCGCTCGCCAACAACCAGCTTTTGCCCATCGAGGACCTCAACAGCGGCTTCACCCGCCCCAAGTTTCCCACCCAGGTGCCCCTCTGCTACTACCACGCCTTCCTCATCTGCCGCTGGCTCCAGGAGACCTGCGGCCCCGACGTCTTTGTCAAGATGCTCGACCTCTACCGCGACGGCAAGAAGACCGAGGAGGTGCTGCCCAAGGTCACGGGCAAGACGCTCAAGCAACTCAACGACGAGACGCTCGCCTACGTCCGCCGCTGGGCCGAGCAGATCAAAATCCCCGAGCCGCCGCCCGACAAGGAGGCCCTCAAGAAGCTCGAAGAACAGGTGAAGAAGGAGGACAAGAACGCCGACCTCTGGGCCAAGATCGCCTCGGGCTGCCTGGCGGCGCGGCGCTTCGACGACGCCCGCAAGGCGGCGGCCAAGGCTATCGAGCTGAACCCCAAGCTCGCCCGCGCCCACGCCATCCTCGGCCTCATCGCCCTCCAGCACGACAAGAAGCCCGACGAAGCGAAGAAACACCTCCGCGCCGCCAAGGAGGCCGACCCCGCCTACTTCTTCGCCCCCTTCCACTTGGCCAACCTCGCCCAGCAGGAGGGCAAGACCGACGAGGCGATTGCCGAACTCGAGTCCGCCCGCAAAATCCACCCCCGTGGCGGCCTCCAAGAGCGCCTAGCCGACCTCTACGTGAAGACGGGCAAGCCCAAGAAGGCCATCGAGGTCCTCCGGGAGGGCACACGCCTCGTCGCCTCCAACCCCCGCACCCTAGTGAAGCTCGCCGAACTCCTCGCCCAGGAGGGCCAGCACGCCGAGGCCGCCGACGCCTACCTCGACGCCATCTACGTGGACCCCTACGATCCTCAGATTCATCTCGCCGCCGCGAAGGCATACGAGGCCGCCGACGCGATTGACCCCGCCATCCGCGAGTACGCCGTCGCTGCCGCCATCGAGCCGACCCATCTGCCCACCCTCATCGGCCGCGCCCAGGCCTGGGCCGTCGCCGGCAAAGCCGACCTCGTCCGCAAGGCCCTGGCCGCCATCCGCCGCCTCGACCCCCAGAACCCCGAGGCCGCCAAGATCGAAAAACTCCTGCCCAAGTGACCCGCCCTGTCTGCGCCCCCCGGCTCGGCCTCCATTGTGGCTCAATGTGGCTCAATGTGGCTCAACTGCCGTTTGGCGATCCTCGCCCTTCCGGCCACGAGTTTCCAAATGTGGCTCAATGTGGCTCAACTCTGCGCCACGCGTCCCGATTGGGGGGAGGGGGGCGCCCAAGGGAAAGGGACACAAAGGACACAAGGGACCAAAGGGACGCAGGCCCACCACGGGACCGTCCCTTGGGTCCCTTTCGTCCCCTC
The DNA here is from genome assembly GCA_016872855.1 of Planctomycetota bacterium. Classification (GTDB taxonomy): domain Bacteria; phylum Planctomycetota; class PUPC01; order DSUN01; family DSUN01; genus DSUN01. Next base: position 10,365 of record VGYV01000117.1, on the reverse strand, counting down.
TCCCCGCCACCCTTCTGTACGGGTCGCGTCCGACGACTCGCCAGTAGCTCCGGAGCTTACGGCGGCAGGCGTGGCCGCAATGCCTTGGGAATGCGACACTTGGGGCGAGAGCGCTCGACGCAAGAAAATTCTTCCGTACTGCCAAATTGTCGCTTACATACGCTTCGACGAGGTGGCCGTGACGCTTGAGCAGCGCGAGATTCCCCTTGACGCCGGGGGAAGCGGTTGAAGAGTCACCTGGCGGCCAGTATGATACGCACGGCTGCCGGTTCTCCTGTTGTGCAGGCACTGACCACATGGGTACAGGCGAGACAACCAGGCTGCTCGTCAACGGCGTCGAGTGGACGCTGGAGGCGGGATGGGGGGAGCGGCTGGGGAGGGAACTGCTGGGGGCCGTGGCCGACCTCGGCTCGCACCCCGCCGCCACGCTCATCAAGCGCAGTCTTCAGCGGAGCGTGTTCCGCGTGACGCTGGGCGACGGGGGAGTGGCGCTGGTCAAGGTCTATCACATCCGGGGGTGGAAGGAGCGGGTGAAGCGGGTGGTGTTCGGGCCGAAGCCGCTGGTGGAGTGGGGGGCCTCCCACCGCCTGCTGGCCCTGGGGGTGCCGGCCTCCCACGCCGTGGCCGTGGGCATTCCCACCCCGCCTTCGGCAGAGGTCGAGGGCTATCTGATCGTGGAGGTGTTGCCCGACGTCGTGAGCATCCAGTCCTATCTCCGAAGCGGCGCGGGGGGAGAGGGGGCGCTCGGGGAGTTGGCGGGGTTCGTCCGCAGACTCCACGACGGTGGGGTGAGGCACCACGACTTGCACTTGGGCAACATCCTCGCCCACACGGCGCCGCCGATGGCGGGCGAACGGTTCCTGATCATTGACCTCCACCGCGTGGGGATCGGCCGGCCGCCGGGTCTCAGGCACAGGGCGAGGGCCATCGGCCAGCTCCTCCACGGCCTGCCGGGCGGCGTCGAGGCGTTCCTGGGCGCCTATTCCGCCGCCGGCCCGCCTGGCTCGGGGATGCGCGTGTCTGTGGATTCAGTGGTTGCGGCCATCGAGCGCCACGCGGCGCGACGCCTCCGCAGCCGGGCGAAGCGTTGCCTGGTCAACAGCAGCGAGTTCGCCGTGGAGACGCTGGAGGGCTGGCGCATCTGGCACCGGCGCGAGTGGTCGGCGAGGGACGTTCTTGCGCTGTGGGCGCAGCACCGCCAGGCGGCCGCCCCGGCGGCGACGCGGCTGGCCGAGGGGTTCGAGCTTCGGCAGTATCCTGCGCGGGGGTTTCTCGCCCGCCTGGTGGCCCGCTCGCCCGGCGTGAGGGAGTATGCCGCTGCGCACCGTGCGCGCATCGAGTGGGGCAGCGGCCCGGAGGCCATTGCGGGGGCCGAGTGCCGCCGCGGCCCCGACCGGGGGCGGTCGTTCGCTCTTCTGGCGCACCACCAGGACTCGACGGCGTGTTGCCCAAGTCGAGACCCCAGTTCGGAGTGCGGCCTTTAGCCCGTATCTTGTGTCCTTGCGCGGCGAACTACGGGCTGAAGCCCGCACTCCGAACCATTCGAGGTCGAGCGCTGGATTCGGGTAGCACGCGCTCGAATGATGAGTGCTGAGTGAACGACTGGGCAGGTTGGCACGCGGCGCCTGGTTCTGCTATAATTCCCTCGGTTTGCGGGCGACTAGGCACGGGAGGTTGAGGTAGCTTGCGCCCAGAGGCGGCGGGGCCATGCTGAGCATTTTGCACCGCTATGTGCTGTGGGAGCTGGTGCGGGCGTTCGTCATCAGCTTCGCGGCGCTGACGGGGATGATGCTCCTGGGGTCGCTTTACAAGCCGCTGCGGCTGGGAGTGGGGCCGGAGGACCTGGTGCGGCTGTTGCCGCTCGTGCTGCCCCACCTCTACTCGTGGGTGATGCCGGCCGCGCTGCTGTCGGCGTGCGTGATGGCCTATGGGCGGCTGTCGGCGGACAACGAGCTGAAGGCGATCTGCGGCTGTGGGATACCGCTGCGCTACGCGTGTTACCCGGCGCTGGTGCTGGCCGTGCTGCTGACGGCGGTGGCGATTCCGCTGAACGACTGGCTGGTGCCGCACAGCGCGCTGCTGCGCGAGCGCGAGATGCGGCGGATTTTCTTCGAGGAGCCGTTCCGCATCTCGCTCCTGGGCAGCCAGATGACGACGCGGGTGGGCGGCTACAAGATCTACGTCGAGTCGGTCGAGGATTCGGCGGAGGGCAAGGTGCTCCGCAACGTGGTGGTGGTCGAGCCAAAGAAGGGGGAGCACGAGGCGCGCAAGCGTGCCAGGGCGGGCGCCGGGGACTTCGATGGCTCGTGGCGCGATCCGGAGGAGGGCTCGGAGGTCAACGTCTACCGTGCCGAGAGCGCCACGTACAAGATGGACGCTCCTCGGCGGCAGATGACCGTGGTCCTGCACAACGGGCAGTGCGTGATGGTGTTGCCGGGCCGCAGCGCGCGGCAGTGGGTCGAGATCACCTACGAGGAGCAGAAGCTGGTCATCCCCGTGGCCGATGCGGAGCCGAACCTGGAGCGGCGGTCGAACATGACGACGGGCCAGCTCCTCCGTAGGGCGCAGGAGTGCCGCCGCGCCTTGGCCACGGCGAGCGTGCCGCTGCCGTACGTCCGCCGGGAGCTTGTGCGTGACATCACAGAGGTTCGCCTCCGCGAGGCCCTGTCGTTCGCCACGCTGGCGCTCTGCTGCGTGGGGGTGCCGCTGGGCGTCTGGATGCGGCGCCAGAGCCGGCTGGCCTCGTTCGCCATCAGCATCGGCGTCTTCTTCGCCCTGTACGCGATGATCATGGGGGGCCAGGGGCTAGCCGCCGAGCAGCGCCTGCCCCCGTGGGTGGCCCTGTGGATGCCGGACGCCCTTGTGGGCGCCCTGGGCGTCGGGCTGTTGCTGCGCACGTTCCGCCACTGAGGTGAGGGGCACCGGCCGTGCTGGGACGCCGCCTGGACCGCTACATTGGCCTGTTCTTCGTCTGGCACTTCGTCCTGTGCCTCCTGGGCGTCGTCGTCCTCTACGTTCTCCTCGACACGTTTGCGAAGCTGGACGACTTCATCGAGCAGGAGAGCGTGGCTGCGTTCCTGCGCTGGATCGTCATATACCACGCCTACCACGTTCCGGCGCTCCTGACGCAGTTCTTCCCCCTGGTCACGCTGCTGGCGGGGGTGATCGCGATCGCGCGGCTGGCCCGCTACAACGAGCTGAACGCCATCAAGGCGGTGGGGGTGAGCCTGCACCGGGCGGTGGCGCCCATGTTCGCCTGCGCGGTGGCCGTGGCGGCCCTCGGCGCCGCGAACCAGGAGTTCCTGGTGCCCGCCCTCGCGCCCGAGCTGGTGAACATCCGGGCGAGAGGGACCGCGCGGGACACTTACGACGACCTTTCGTCGCCCGACAGGAACAACCGTGCGATGGTGTGGGTGGAGAGGCTCGAGTACGCGCTGCCCGGCTTCGAGCTCCGGGGAATCGAGGTGCGCTCGAAGCCGAAGCCTGTCCAGCATTCCAAGGACGAGCCCGCCCAGCACGCCAAGGCGTCCCCATCGGGCAGGAAGCCGGGCGACCTCCACATCCGCAACGCCCACGGGCTCTGGGTCGAGCGCTGGCTCTTCCTCTGCCCCGACCCAGACCCGAAAAGCCCCAGGGGCGAGGCCCTGAGCGGTGAAGGGGAGTGGACAGCGTTCGACTACATGGCCATCCCCACCCGAGAGGACGCGACGACCTTCACGATGCCTCGGAAGCCGAAGGCCGGGGCGCCACCCGTGATGGTGCGAATCCAGGGAGAGCGCGACGGGGGGCAGGTCGAGATCACGTTCCTATCCTCGTCCTGGACCTACAAGGGCTCGCTCCAGCTCATCCTGGGCGGCCAGCTCACCCCGCCGCTGGGCGGCGAGGAGGCCCCCGCGCCCATCTTCATCCAGGCTGCCCTCTGGCGCCCCCAGGAGAAGCTCTGGCTCGGACGCGCCAACACCTACCGCGTGAGCGAGACCCGCCGCGACGAGGTCATCACGGATGGCGAGCCCCTCCCCCTCACCATCCCGCCCAGCGACCTGATCAAGAGCGAGGGGGACCCCACGCTCAAGAGCTTCCGCGAACTGCTCCGGAGCGAGAACGAGCCGCCGGCCCTGCGGCAGAAGAAACTGGTCATCCTCCACGGTCGCATCGCCTTCCCGCTCGCCAGCGTCGTCCTCCTCCTCGTCGCCGTGCCCCTGCTCTTCCAGCAGGAGGGCGGCAAGAGCACCTGGGTCGGCATGGGCCTCGCTCTCCTCGTCAGCATGGGCTTCTACTTCGTCAACTACCTGTCCCAGCTCGCCGGCCAGAACCCCCAGGGCCTCCTCGCCGGCGCGCCGGCCCTCGCCGCCTGGCTCCCCGTCCTCCTCTTCGGAGCCTTGGGCGGCGTGCTCATGGCCCGAATGAACACCTGACCCCGCAGGGGCCACCGCGATGGTCGAGTTGCCCAAGAGCGAACCTGGCCTGTTCTCCGAGGCCTATCGCCGCGCCCTCGCCGACGCGGGGGCCGTCTCCGAGCGCACCACCCGCTACGCCCCCACCCCGCCCACCGTCCGCGAGCGCATCGTCCGATGCATCTGGTTCGACCAGTCACTCGCCACCGACCGCCTCCGCTGCGACAACGGGACGAAGCTCCGCGTCCTCTCCCCAGGCTGGTGGAACCTCGAGGCCGGCCCCGACTTCCGCAACGCCGCTCTCCGCATCGGCCACGCAGGCGTCGTCAAGGGCGACGTCGAAGTCCACCTCCAGGCCAGCTTCTGGCACGCCCACGGCCACGATACCGACCCGGCCTACAACAGCGTGGTCCTCCACGTCGCCCTCTGGAACGACACGGGCCGCAGCAGCGTGGCCACCGCCGCCGGCGCCACCGTGCCCCAGATCACCCTCGAGCCCTACCTCCGCACGCCCCTGGCCGAGCTGGCCGACAGCGTGGACGAAGAGGAGTACCCCGAGGCAGGCGGCGCCAGCGCCGGCCGCTGCAACGCCCTCCTCGCCGAGGGAAAGGTCACGCTCGAATGGCTCGAACAGTTCCTCGGCCACGCCGGCGACCAGCGCGTGGCCGACAAGGCCCGCCGCCTGGCCGGCCGCGCCGCCAGCGGCGCCGCGGGCAACGACGACCAGCTCCTCTACGAGGCCATCGCCGAGGGCCTCGGCTACAAGCGCAACAGCGCCCCCGCCCTCGAACTCGCCCGCCGCCTCCCCATCGCCCTCCTCCGCGAGCGGGTGGGGCAGCGAGCCGATGGCATACCACTTCCCCTCGCCGCCGAAGCACTCCTCTTCGGCGTCTCCGGCCTCCTGCCCTCCTCGCCGCCCGATGCGGACGAGGCCGCCAGAGAGCACACCAGCCAGCTCCGCGCCCTCTGGGACCAGCTCGGCGGGGGCCTGGCCGACGACGCGCTCGACCCCGCCCAGTGGAGCTTCGACGGCACCCGCCCCCCCAACTTCCCCACCCGCCGCATCGCCGCCCTCGCCCGCGTGGCCGCACGAGCCCTCGACCAAGGGCTCCACAAGGCCATCCGCCAGGCCCTCGGCCCCGCGGGGTCACAGGGGTCACATCTTCATTTGGCACATAGCGGCCATGTGCGAAATGAAGATGTGACCCCAGCACATGGCGGCCATGTGCCAGATGAAGATGTGACCCCACGCCTTGCCCCCCGCGAACTCAAGGTTCGCAGGGCACAGCTCCTCGGCTTCTTCCTCTCCCTCCGCGACCCCTTCTGGGACACGCGGACCCACTTCGCCGGCAAGCTGCTCGCCCACCCCCTGCGCCTCGTCGGCGACGACCGCGCCGACACCCTCATCATAGACGGCCTTCTCCCCGCCCTCCTCTACCAGGCCCGCCGCGACAATGACCGCGCGTTCGAGGAACTCCTCCACCAGCTCTTCGCCACCTACCCCAAGCTCCCCAGCACCGCCATCACCCGCTTCATGTCCCGCCGCATGTTCGGCCGCGAGGAGCGCGAGGTCAAGATGCTCCGCAGCGCCCGCCGCCAGCAGGGCCTCTACCAGCTCTACACCGACTTCTGCGACTCCGAGACCGCCACCTGCACCCGCTGCCCCCTCGTCCGCCTGCTGGAGGGGTGAACACAGGTGGTCCTGGTTCAGCCGGAACCTTGATATCGAAGTCGGCAAGTGCTATGATCCCAATGTGATGGTCGGACGGCCGGGAGCGTACGCCGCCGAGTCGGGGCATTTGTCGAGGAGTGTGTTGTGCGAACGAAACGCGTCAGATGGTCAGGATTCGCTCTGTGGGTCGCACTGGGCGCTGTGTGTCTGCCCGCCTCGGCCCATGCCGCGGAGGGCGGAGAGCACTACACGGAAGAGCAGGTCTACAGCTCGCGCCCGGACCCGAATCGCGAGGTGCCCTTCGGCCACGTGGGCGTGACGGGCGTGATGGCGCGAATCTACCCGGGCATGGCCGTCAAGGTCGAGGACACCGTGCCCGGCTCGCCCGCCGACGGCAAGTTCAGGAAGGGCGAAATCATCACGGGAATCAACGGCGTCGCCCTGAAGGGCCTGAACCCCTTCGTCACGCCGGGCAACGCGCTCACGAAAGCCGAGGCGAGCGACGGGCAGATGATCTTCGGCGTCACCTCCGCCGATGGCAAGTCGCAGAGGAAGGAAACCGTCCGCATCCCGGTGCTGGGTCCCTACAGCAAGACCTGGCCGCTCAACTGCAAGAAATCGTCGAAGATCATCGAGCAAGCGGCGGATTTCTATGCCGACAAGAGGAAGTTCAATGAGGGGGGCATCCCGGGCGCCCTGGCGTGCCTCTTCCTGCTCTCGACGGGCGACGCCAAGTACGTGCCTCGCGTCAAGGCGTACTTCGATGGTTTCCCCAAGGACGTGAAGGCCATCGGCGACCACACCTGGAACAACGGCTACAACGGCATCGCGTGCGGCGAGTATTACCTGCGCACGGGCGACAAGGCGGTGCTGCCGATCATGCAGTACTACTGCGACGACGCGAAGCGCCGCCAGAAGTGGGGCTGCGGCTGGGTGCACTGGGGCACCGGCGTGTACCCCGGCTACGTGGCCGGCGGCCTGATGAACCCGGCCGGGGCGCAGGTCCTGACCACGCTGCTCCTGGGCAAGGAGTGCGGCGTCAACGTGGACGACGACACGCTGCTCGGCGCGCTGCGCTTCTTCTGGCGCTTCGCCGGCCGCGGCACGGTGCCCTACGGCGACCACCGTGGCGAAGGCGGCCTGGGCTCGAACGGCAAGGACGGCATGATCGCCGCCGCCATGCAGATCGCCGCAGGCTCGCAGGGCGATGTCGCCATCTACGAGGAGGCCCGCCAGTATCTCGGAATGTCCATGCTCACCAGCTACCCCGTCCTCGTGATGGGGCATGGCGACGACGGCCGCGGCGACGGCATCTGGCGCAGCATCGTCACGTCCTACACGCTGCGGGACCGCCCGGCGCAGTTCCGCGAAGCGATGGACCGCCTGACCTGGTGGCACGACCTGAGCCGCGAGCCGGGCGGAAGCATCGGGATCGCCACGCTCGCCTGGAACAACGGCGTCATCGGCTCGTCCGGCCCAGGCGTCGGCCTGTCCTATACCGCGCCACTGAGGACGCTCCGCATCACCGGCGCGCCGCGAACGAAGCACTCGAAGGACTACACGCTGCCCGCGAGCCTGTGGGGCACGCGAGCCGACAGGGCGTTCCTCTCGATTGACCACAACCCGAAGTACTACGACTACGGCCCCGACGAGCCGACCCATATCCCCTTCTGGGCGCTCGGCGGCGCGTACCACCGGCCGAAGGTCGCCCTCGAAAAGGTGCCCCGCCAGGTGATGCTCAAGAACGTGTATCACAGGAACTACATGATTCGCACGCAGGCGGGGAAGGCGCTCCGAGCGGTCGGCGCGCTCGGCGAACTCGAAAAGCTCCTGCGCGACCCCGACCCGCGCGTGCGCCGCGCCGGGCTCGACGGCCTGATGGACTACACCTACTGGTTCGCCATCGGCCGCAACCCGATCGCGCCCGAGCAGTTCTCGCCCGCGATGCTCGATGCCGTCAAGAAAATGCTCTCGGACCCCGAGGAATCGTGGTGGGTGACAGACGGCGCGTTGATGGCGCTGAAGCTCGCCCCGGCGAAGGACATCCAGGCGCTCAAGCCGCTCATCCTGCCCTGGACCAAACACTCGGACTGGTGGCTGCGCGAGTCCTCCTTCACGGCCCTGACGGGGATCGAGAAGGACGACGCCCTCTACCTGGAGCTCCTGCCGACGCTCCTGAAGATACAGGCCGGCGAGTACCACACCCAGCCCCGGGCGAGGATGCTGAGCCACCTGGAGGGCGTCCTCAGGAGCAAGAAGGAGACGAGCCCGGCGGGCAAGCTGATCATGGCGGGGCTCCAGGGCGCCGTCCGGACGAGCGAGATCAAGCCCGGCCTCCGCAGCCCCGAGGGCGCGTACAACGTCGCCCAGGTGGCCAGCGTGTGCCTCCGGAACGACCCCGCGACCGCCGTCGCGATCGCCCAGATGTTCCAGCAGCGCTTCGACCTGTTCGCCACAGGCGACCTCGTCCGGTTCGTGGCCACGCCCAACTCGAACCCCGAGGGCAAGCCCTACGGCCTCTACACCACGCTCGAGAAGCTCCCTCCGCAACAGCGCGAAGCGCTTACTGACATCCTGTTCAACGTGTACCGCCCCGAGCTCATCAAGCGCATGGCCGCCGAGGATGCCAGCAAGGACCAGCCGCTCGTTGACACGATCATTGACCTGACCAAGCTCCGGAAGCCCGTCGCCGGCTGGCTGCCGGTCGGCACCCCGAAACCCGACGAGCGCATCTGGCGCTTCACGTCGTTCGACCCGCAGGTCGAGAAGGACAGGTTGCATCCGCGCGAGAAGAAGCGCTTCCGGAACGTCCAACTGCCCAAGGACCTCGAGGGCTGGCACAAGCCCGACTACGATGACAGCCGCTGGCAGAAGGGACGCGCGCCCATCGGAGTCGGTGTCCACAAGAGCGGCAACGTGTCCTTCCAGAACAACTCGGACTGGGGCAAGGGCGAGTTCATCGTCATGCGAACCACGTTCGAGCTGGATGCGGTGGACTGCGACTCGTACCGCCTGAGCATCCTGGCGAAGCAAGGCTTCGACGTGTACCTGAACGGCCGCAAGATTGAGACCTACATCTGGTGGAAGGACCAGCCGCACTACCGCCCGATCGTGCTGGACGCCGGCCAGGCCAAGCACCTGAAGAAGGGCACCAACGTGCTGGCCGCCTATGGCAACGTCGAGTACGACCGCAAGACGCACGAGCCTGCGGGGCAGATGGACCTGTTCATCGAGGGCCTGAAGATGTCGGACCTCAAGTAGCGTCTCTCCAGGCCGCGCGCCGGTCCACGACCCGTGACGCGTGACGCGTGATCGGGGGGAGCGCTTGCCCGTTCCCCCCTTCACGCATCACGCATCACGCATCGCGTTTCTTCGTCTTGTCAAAGAGCTCGTGCGGCCCCATTCGGTATGTTCTACCCCGAAGGGCGTGCAGTGACTACAGGGGCCATCGGAACAGCCGTTCCTACAAGGAGACGAGCCGGGGTCTTGCCGGCGTCCCGACTCCTCTCCTCCACCCTATGACGGAGTCGCGCGCTGAACGGCTTTCAGCGCGCGGGCTGAAACGGCCGTCTCGGAGCCTAAGTATTGGCTATTACAGGAGATATGGCTTGGAGGGATGCCGGGCGAAAAAAGCTCTCAAATCGCTCTGAGGCAGCTTTGTACAGGCTCTCGCTCGTCCTCTTCCCGCCCCACCTGGGGCGCCGAAAGCTGCTGCACGGGAGAGGCGAGCCAGGGCTTGTGAAGCCGGCGCTCCTCGCCACCGGTCCAGCCGGGCACGGGCAGCGCGAACTCCTGCGCCGGTTCCTCAGCCATCGCGGCGAGATAGGCGTCTTGCACCTGCCCGACTCCCCGAAAGCGCGGGGCAGGCAAAGGCCGCGTCTCACCGTTCGGCGCCGCGCGGAACTCGTCGAGGAACTCCGCGAGGCAGTGGTCGAATGAGCTTCCGGAAAGGGTGAGCCGCGACACTTCGGCGAGTGTTCTGGGCCTTACGCCTTGCACTCCTCAAACCCCGCCAGCGTCACATGTGCGCGGTTTGCGCGCATGTTGGGGGTCGGGAAAACCCAGGTTGGGCACACCTTATTGAATCGGGCGTGGTCCGCTTTGGACACCGCGAGCCAAGAGGGGCGGACCTCCTGCCTTGCGCAGGCAGGGGAACCAGGCTGATCCCGTCTTGCTATGTCAAGCGAAATGGCCGATCTATGGGCCACACCGTGCCCCGAAACCAGGATTCCACACCTGTACAGGTGTGGAATCCTCTTCCCCAGCGCCCGAGGCACGGGCGCGCAGGCGCTCCCGTGT
>VGYV01000116.1 GCA_016872855.1 Planctomycetota bacterium | reverse complement strand
CATTGTGTGGAGAAGCCTTCTTCTTGGCAAGACCCGTCTCGAAAAACAACTCCTCAGAGAACCCCCCAATCTGGCAATGCCCAAGTATGCACGCCCTACCGCTCTCCACAGTCCATCCGCTCCGCGGGGAGGGAAAGCGGCGACTGCGTCGCCGCACTCCAAACGAGTCGGTCACAGGCGCCAGGGCTCGCGCATGGGGCGGGTCATGCGGCGAGCGGCGTCGTCGTCGCCGACGATGGTTTCCTTGATGGGGTCCCAGGTGATTTTGCGCCCGACGCGGATGGCGATGTCGCCGAGTTGGCTGATGATGTCGGAGCGGACGGCGTCGTCTATGTTGCTGACGGGCTGGTTTCGGGTGCGGATGGCTTCGAGGAAGTTGCCGCCGTGGCTGCGGCTGACAGGGAGATGGACGTCGTTGGGGCCGATGGGGCTTTTGAGGAGTGAGGGCGGGTCGCTTCTGATGCCGCCGCGGGAGATGCCAATCCAGCCTTCGGTGCCGCGGAATTCGGTGTAGTCGCCGCCAGGGGTGAAGCGGAGTTTGACGCCGTTGGCGAAGCGGATGCGGACGTCCCAGTCGTAGACGGCGTCGTGGCGTCCTTCGGGTGCGATTTTGCCCGTGCCTTCGACTTCCCAGAGGCCGGCTAGGTGGGTGTCGTAGCCCCAGACGAGGATGTCGAGGGGGTGTGCGCCCCATCCTGCGATGAAGCCGAGGGCGTAGTCGTAGCAGTGGTACCAGCCGCCGCCGCCGAGGGGGCAGCCGGTGTAGGGGGTCCAGCGGGCGGGGCCGAGCCAGAGGTCGTAGTCGAGGCCCTCGGGGATGGGCAGCGGCTTGTCGTTGCCGCCCGGGCCGCTGTTGGGGGCGACGACGATCAGCTCTTTGATCTCGCCGATGCGGCCGGAGCGGACGAGTTCGCAGCCGTAGCGGCAGTGGTCGCTGGAGCGCTGCTGGGTGCCGTATTGGAAGACGCGGGCGTAGCGGTGGATGGTTTCGCGGCAGACGATGTCCTCGCGGATGCTGACGCCGAGTGGTTTTTCGATGTACATGTCCTTGCCGGCTTTGGCAGCGGCGACGCCGATGGGGACGTGCCAGTGGTCGGGGGTGCCGATGGTGACGGCGTCGATTTCGTCGCGTGCGAGCATTTCGCGGAAGTCGGCGTAGGGGGTGGCGCCGCGTGCCTGGGCCTGGCGTTCGCGTCGGTCGCGCCAGGGGTCGCAGACGCCGATGACCTGTCCGACGCCGAGGCCGGAGCCGCGACCGCCCATTCCGATCATTCCGACGCAGATGCGGTCGTTGGCTGGCGGCTTGCCCTCGGCGCCGAGGGCGGCGGAGGTGAGCATGTACGGCGCCGCGGCTAGGCCGCTAGCGGCCGTGGCGCAGCGGAGGAAGCCGCGCCTGGCCATCACTCGTCTCTGGCTGTTCATCGGATACCCCCATGAAATCGCCGGGTTGCGCACAAGGAACGGCAAGGGCTGCCATGCCGAGCCCTTCGGCTTCGCTCAGGGCAGGCTCCGCCGAGGCATCTCTCTTGGGCCGTCGGAGGGGAGAGATTGCCCTCACTGCGTTCGGGCCGGGCTCTCGGCTTCGCTACGCTCCGCTCGGAATGACTGCTCTTGGGGTCTATCATGTCAGAAGATGCCCAGGAATCTCTTCCGCTTGACGTGGAAGGTGACGCGGTTGGAGTAGACGTGGCCGGTCCAGACCTTGACGTAGGCGAGTTTGGTGCCGAGGAGCTGGACCTGTTGGGCGGTGAGGTGGCGGTTGATGATCACCTCGGCGAAGTCGTCGTCCACCACGTAGGCGGCGACGAGGCTGTATGTGCCTGGGTTGGTGAGGCCGCGCGCGAGTGAGGGCAAGAAGATGAAGCGGCGGCCGACGAAGCTCTCGGGGGGGAGGGTGACGTAGTGGTAGTATTCGGCGCGGTCGGCCTCGGGCACCTTGATGTCGGGGCTCTGGTAGATGAGGCGCTGGCCGTCGTCGGTGCGGATTTGGAACTTGAAGAGCCACTCCATCGCCCTGCCCTCGCGGACGCGCGCAATGGGCTCGAAGTAGACGGGGATGTCGCGGGCATTTAGAGTCTGGGGGGAGGTGACGTTTTCGAGGCGGACGTCCACGAGGATAGGTTCGTTGATCTGGTAGGCCGTCTTGTCGGTGCGGAGGGTGAGGCGGAGGCCGTTCTTGGCGCGGGCGATTTCGGCGTCGAGGGCCTCGGGGCTGAGTTCCTTGACGTCCTCGTGGTCAAGGCCGAGGGCCTTCTTGGCGGGGGCTGGCTCCCTGCGGCGGGGCCAGGGCAAGGGCCAGCGCACTAGCCCGCAGCCCGCGCCGACGAGGGCGAGCGTGGCTGTCAAGGACAAGACAACCCACCTACGAGTGTTCGCTTTCATCGTTCTCGTCCTTCGTCCTCGTCCCTTGTCCTCGACTCGCCTTCCCGCACCGCCTCAGCGACGAGATCGCCGATCTGGGTGGTCGAGAAGCCCATTTTGCCTGCGGCCATGCTTTGCATCTTGGGCGTGGTGGCGGCGATGGCAGCGTCAATCGCGGCGGCCGCCCGGCGCTCGCCCAGGGTGTCGAGCATCATCCCGGCCGCGCCAATCGCGGCCAGGGGGTTGATGACATTCTTGCCCGTGTACTTCGGGGCCGAGCCGCCCATCGGCTCGAACATCGAGACGCCCTCGGGGTTGATGTTCCCGCCCGCGGCCACGCCCAGGCCTCCCTGAATCATCGCCCCCAGGTCGGTGATAATATCGCCGAACATGTTGTTCGTTACGATGACATCGAAGAACTCGGGGTTCTTGACCATCCACATGCAGGTGGCATCGACATGGGCATAGTCGCGGAAGACTTCGGGGAAGTCGGCCGCGCCCACCTCGTGGAAGGTGCGCCACCACAGGTCCTGCTCGAACGTCAGGACATTGGTCTTGCCGCACATGGTGAGGATGCCAGTGGCCTCGAGTTCGGCGCCGGCCTCGTCGCGCTTGAGGAGCCTGGCCCGCATCTTGCCGCGCTCGCGGTGGGTGAACTCGACGGTCTGGCCTGAAGCGCCCGCGCTGACCGCGGCGAGGTCGCCTGCCTCGACCTTCACGGTGCGCTTGCGGCCGCGGCGGCGGGTGTACTCGAAGGCGTAGCGGATGCAGCGCTCGACGCCGGCCCGCGTGTTCACCGAGAGCTGGGTCGCCACCTCCTCGGGCGTGCCCTTGCGAAGCACGCCGCCGGCGCCGGCGTAGAGCCCCTCGTTGTTCTCGCGGACCACGACGAAATCAATGTCCTTCGGCTCCTTGCCCTTGATCGGGCACTCCACGCCGGGGTAGAGCTTCACGGGCCGCAGGTTGATGTATTGCTGAAGCTCGAAGCGGAGGGTGAGGAGCAGGCCGCGCTCGAGGACGCCGGGCGCCACCTTGGGGTGGCCCACGGCGCCCAGGAAGATCGCGCTCACCGTGCGAAGCTCGGCCAGCACGCTTGGCGGCAGCACCTCGCCCGTGCGGAGGAAGCGCTCGCCCCCAAGGTCATAGGTCACGGTGTCATACGCGAAGCCGTACGCCTTCGCCGCCGCGTCGAGCACCTTCAGCGCCTCGCGCGTCACCTCCGGCCCCGTGCCATCCCCTGGAATCACCGCGACCTGATACGCCATGCACCCGCGCTCCTGATGGGAACGAACCCCGCGGGCCGCAACGCTGCGCCCGCGTGTCTCGACGAACAGAGCTTACCAGAATCCAGGCGTGTAAGCAACCGCCCCAATCGTCCTGGGTGCAATAGCAGATTGCGCGCCGCCCATCTTGGTTCGTAGTTCGGCGTTCACGCGGTTCTCCTGTCCGGCGTGGCAGCGGCCAGGACCGCCTGAAGGCCGAACTACAAACAGGAACGCCCCCTCCAGCGCGCAGACCCGTTATTGCACCCAATCGTCCTCATCCTCGCCCACGCCTACTTCGTCGGCTTCTCCGTGTCCCCTTCACCGGTAGTGGCGGGCGGCTTGGGCGGGGGCGCTTTGGGCGAGGGCGACTTGGGCGGCGGCTCGGCGGGCGGTGTGTCCTTGGGCGGCGGGGTCGGCTTGTCCGGGTGCGGGCGCGGATGGGGGCGCGGAGGCACGATGATGTAGGGCCGGTAGATGACGCGGGGGCGGAAGTAGTCGGGCGGCAGGACGGGGAGGGCGAGGCGCTGGCGCAGGTCCTCGATGTCCCTCCGCAGCTCGGCGAGCTTAGCTTCGAGAGCCTTGTTGCGCGCCTCAGCCTGCGCGGCGGCCGCCTTGGCCTCCTCGAGCTGCCTCTGGAACTCCAGCTCGCGCAGCTTCGCGTTCTCCTCCAGGTCGGGGAAGAGGAACTGGATGGCCTGCTGGCGGCTCATCCACGCGTCGTTCACCCGCACGTGTCCGAGAAGGACGTGGGTGGGCACGTGGTTGGGGTCGAGTGCGAGAGCGCGGTCGAACGCTTCGGCCGCCTTGTCGCGGAAGCCCCGCTGCTCGCGGCACCAGAGGCCGAGCGCGTGCCAGTCGTCGGCGCTCTTGCTCTTCAGCGCGTTGGCCAGCCGCGTCACGTATTCGGCCATGATGGCGGTCGTCCCGGTCGGCTTCTCCTCGATCTTCACCACCTGGCTGCGCGGGATTCGGACGGCCAGCGACACCCCCCCCTGGCCGACCTCCAGCACCACCTCCTTCTCATTCGCCTCGACCACCCGTCCCTCCCGCATCGTGCCGTCGGCTAGGTGAATGATGTCGGCGAGGGCGAGAGTCGGCAGAAAGGCCAGCGCGATGGCGATAGTCCGGCGCACTTGGATGCCTCCTGTGACGATGGTCTCCCCCATACCGATAGACGGCCAGCGCTACGCTCTATTCAATCACTGCGGGCGTCGCTGCGCAAGGGGAGAAGCGCCAATTGTCCAATCGCCCACTCGAAACCTCGTGGGGCAATGGATAAGACGGAAGGCGATAGGAGGCACGCATGAGCACCAGCACCGGCTACCGATGGATCACCCGGAAGCGCAGCGTTCACGGGGGAGAGCCAATGATCCGGGGCACTCGGCTCCCCGTGTCCCCAATCGTCTCATGCTATAAGGAGGGGATGGACATCGCCGAGATTCTCGAAGGCTACCCGGGCCTGACACCCGCCCAGGTGCACGAGGCCCTGGCCTACTACTACGACCACAAGGAAGAAATCGAGGAGATCCTTGCGCCCGTAGACCCTGCCGAGTACGTCGCCAAACTCGGCCTCCGGCTCACCCCCGAAGGCTACCTGATTCCTGCTGTGCAGGGCGCAGAAGCGTGAACCACCCGAAGAGAGTGTAGCCGCAAGCATCCCGCTTGCGGTCCTCCCGGCTCCTCGACAAGCGGGACGCTTGTCGCTACAAGAACCCGCCAAAGCAGATGCTCCGCCGCTGCCAGCTGCTGCTCAACACGCACACCACCGACATGCTCCGCGACCAGATCCTCTGGCTCCCGAGAGGCCGACCCCAAGGCCGAGGGAGCCGAGGAATCTGACCGCGGATTGCGCAGATACCGCGGATAGAAACGAGCCAGACCGGCTCTGGCCGGCAGCCCTCTTATCCGCGCCCATCCGCGTCATCGGCGGTTGGTCATCTGCGGCGACCCACAGCCGCTTGCCGTGGTGACACCATGGCACAAGCCCTCTATGGCCACCTGGCTGTGCCGTATGTTGCGCACTACGACCCGACCCCGGCCCTTCAACTACTGTCACGGCGCCCCGCGGGTGAAACGGTACTTGACGTACCAGTCTACAAACCTGCGCCGCAACTCGTGGACAGGGTGCGTGCTACCCGCCACAGGACTGTTGACGGTCGGTTGGCTGTCCCTAAGGATCCGGAGAACCTCGTTCATCGCCGACAGCCTGAACCCAGCCCTGTGCATCATCTCCAGGGCACGGGCATCTGCCTCGTGCTCCATGCATTGTGACCAACGGTACATCTGAGCTCTAAGGCCCTCAGGCATAGACTTCAACAAATACCCTATTGGGATCACGAGGTGAAGTGACGCTGGGTGTGCCAACTCGTGCGCGATAACGGCCGCCAGTTGGTCCTCGGTCTGGAGTGTCCGCAGAAGGCCGGTGAACAGGATCAAGCGGGTGCGCCGGTGCTCTAATCCAATGAGAGCGTTCACCTCCGGCCTCTCAAGGATGATGACTTCCCCCGGTGGCTCCACTTCCGCTGATGCCGCCTTGAGGAGCCGAGAGAGGACTGCCTGAACGCGCGCCGCCTGGCCCCCTTGCGTCACCCTCTCGGACCCGGCCACGACCGACGCCAAGTAAGCTTGATACTCTTCCTCCGCCTTTCGTATCGCATCGGGGAGCTGAGTCACATAGGCAGAAGCTCCCTGGACGCGCAAGTCGGCAGCGATCCAGACAAACCGTGGCGCGACATGCCAGGACGAGACTCGGCCCTGATGATCCACGAAGCAGTTGATCGCCAGAAGCTCGATGCGCAATCCAGTGGCTGCTTCGCTAAGCTCGCCGGGCGCATGGAACCAGTGGGAGACGTAGATTGCCCGTTCGCGGCTCAGGGCACCCAAGAGCGAATACATGGCTACAGGTGGCCCCAGCTTCGCGGCCAGATCGGCGCGGGATGGTCCTCCGTCGAGCAGAGCCCTGACGTCTGAAAGGCGGGCCGCCGGCAAGACGCCAGCGCTCCCATCTCTCCACACGTAGCCAACGAACCGCTCCTTGTCGAGAAGCACAGCCAGCGTACGCATCTCCTTCCCTGGGACAGTTCCGCCCATGTACATCATAGTCAGGTCCCAACCTCTGAGTTGCCTCAACCACGGTACGCCTGTCGCGTCGGCGTGTGGGAACCCGCGCACCCGCTGCCTCTCCAGGTTCCCGTCAGCCTCGAACCGCGGTTGTCCGAGGATCGCAATCACGTCCTCTCTAGTTGCCTGCGTGGGCACAAGCGTGGCCAGTTTCTGCACCTGCTCCTTTGTGATCGACTGTGCGGCTTCGGGCGGAGGTGCGGACGGGAGAGGAGGCTTATGGAAGACTCGGAAGGATCTTCCGGGGCCGACGTACAAGCTGTACTTGCCAAGCCACCCTCTATCCAGATTCACATGCAGAAAAGTGCTCTCGGGACCACGGTAGAGCATGACCGTGTCGCACTGGCGATGGGCATCAGTGTCCGCAGTGCTTCTCCGCTCGCTGGACGGCTCACCAAAGATGGCAACCACGTCCTCGCGCGTCGCCTTCCCGGGTTCAAGGGCAGCGAAGCGCTGGAGCTGGTCACTGCTGATACTCCTGACCCGCGGAGTCGGAGGAAGGCCCGGCCAATCACAGCTACTGAGCGCCCAGGCTGCGACCAGCACCAAGTGCAGCCCTTGCCACAGCGTAGGCTTCTTCATCTTCATCTCCATTCGTCCTGCGGGAGGAGAAGCGAGGCGGAGTCGGAGACATCCTGCTCTAGGGGCCTGGGACATTGGGAGGCGTGGGGCGGCGGGGGATCAGAGCCATTGCGGCACCTCCTGCACTGCCCCGATGGTACGCCGGCTGACAGGAGTTGTCAACCGCCTCTTCTCGGTGCCAACCACCGCGAGCCCGTGCCCGGCCAACACCGACCACCCCGTCGAGCACGAGGACGAAGGACGACTGACGAGGCCGAGTGGGCAGGCGTGGGCTCGGCCCCGAACACCGAACACCGAACACCCAACACCGAGCACCAGATCGAGGACGAGGACGAGGGACGAGGGACGAGGACGATTGGGCGGAGCTGGGGTCAGGGGCGAGGGGCGCGCTCGGCGTGCTGCCGGGCCTGGTAGGCGAAGGCTTCGAGGCGGGTGTCCTCGCCCACGTGGGTCAGGCCGTCGTAGGCCATCTTGAGGATGGGCATGTCGGGGTGGAACTTGCGGTAGCGCTCGAGGAGGGCGTCCACGATGGTGCCGGGCATGCAGTTGAAGGGGATGACGTTGACGATGCCGTCGAGGCCGTGGTGGGCGTACTCGACGCAGCGGCCTATCGAGAGGATGGCCTCGCCGCGTATGGCGGCGTCGAGGTAGGGGCTCGCCAGCTCGATCACGTCGAGGGTGTCGGCCTCGTAGAGGAAGTCGCGCAGGGCGCCGCGGAAGGGCTTCGAGAGCCGGCGGACCTCGCGCTCCTGGACGAACTCAGTCACAAGCTCCTTGATGTACCCGCGGATGTTGCGGTTCTCGCGGCTGTCGAGCTTGCGCTCGTAGGTGATGTAGTCGAGCCACTCCTCGAAGGCGGGGAGGCAGACCTCGGCGCCGAGGGCTTCGAGGGCGCGGGCGATGCCGTGGTTGCAGAAGGGGTTGCAGCGGACGTAGATTTCGCCGACGATGCCGATGCGGGGCTTGCGCTGATGCCAGTCCGCCGGGACTGCGGCGAAGGCGGCGACGACCTCGCGGGCGAGGGGCACGAGGTCCTTGCCGCCCTCGACGGCCTGGGTCGCCCGCTCGAGGAAGTAGGCGTGGAGGGCATCGCAGTCGCCCCGATTCCTCTCATAGGGCCGGGTCTGGCGGGTGATCTTGTGGAGGAGGTCCACCAGGACGCACCCGCTCCAGGCGAGCTTGCGGAAGCGGGTGCCGAGGCTGTGCGCGTCGCTGTGGAAGCCGGCGCTGCTCGACTGGTCGAGCTCGACCATCGGGACGTTCTCATAGCCCAGCTCGTCGAGGACCATGCGGTGGAACTTGCTGTATTGGCCGAAGCGGCAGGGTCCCATGGTGGAGGGCATGAAGAAGGAGCTTCGGGCGGGCACGAAGTCGGGGCGCTGCGTGGCCTTCACGATGTCGCCCGTGGTGACGATGCAGGGGAAGCACTCCTTGCCCGTGGTGAAGCGGCGGCCCAGGGCGGCGCTCTCGGCGTCCGACTTGGGCAGGGCGATGGCCCCCACGCCGTTGGCGCGCATGGCCGCCGCGAGGACGTGGGCGTGGTCGTCCATGTAGGGGAGGTAGATGACGCGGTCGCGGCGTGCGCGCTGGACGTGGGCGAGGGGGCGGAGCGGCTGCGGGGCGTGGCGGGCGCCGCGCAAGCTGTCGAGGAACGCCTCGCAGCGGGTGATCGCCCCCACGTCGGCGGAATGTTCGTCCACCTCGATGGTCAGGTAGGGCTTGCCGCGCATCTCGCGGGTGAAGTACTTGGCGATGAAGGAGTCGGGGCCGCAGCCGAAGTTGGTGATGTAGAGGGCGTGGAGGCGCGGGTGGGTGGCGAGGGCGCGGCCGAGGCTCAGGATGTGCTGGCCGTAGCGCCAGTACATGTTCGGGTAGTCGGCCCCAATGTCTGCGTCCTCGGTCGGCACGAAGTCGGGCGGGAGGGCGAGGACACCCAGGTCGCGGAGCTTGTCGGGCAGGCCGAGGTTGAGGCCGTCGTCACACGTATTGTAGGGCCGGCCGACGATGGCGACCGCGATGTCGCCGGCGCGGAGCGCGTCGAGCACCTCGCGGCCGCGGCGCTCGACGGCCTGGTAGAAGGCCCGCTGGGCGTCCCAGGCCGCCCTGAGCGCCTCGCGCACGCGGCCGCGCTCGACGCCGAGGCGCTTCGCCAGGTCGAACAGCACCCGCTCCACCTCGCCCGGCCCCTTCTGCATGTGGAGGACGGGCATCAGCACCTCGGTGGCCGGATAGCGGTCGAACTCCAGCGCCGCATTGGTGATGAAGGGCACGGTCTGGACGTAGGGGCAGCAATAGGAGTTCGTCGTCCCCTCGCAGCGAGGCTTGAGGTTCACCACGCTGGGCAGGAACAAGTAGTCCACCTCGCGACGGAGGAGTCCGAGGACGTGGCCGTGGGCGGCCTTGATAGGGAAGCAGGTTTCGGCGACCACGCGCTCCAGCCCCTCGCGGAGAATCGTGCGATTGGTCTTGCCCGACGTGACGACCTGGAAGCCGCATTCGGTGAAGAACGCCTTCCAGAAGGGGAACATCTCGAAGTAGCCCGTGATGCGCGGAATGCCGATGGTCTTGCCGTTCGGACGGTCGGGTTTGTTCTTGGGGTAGGAGGTGAGGAGCCACTGGTCGCGCTCGTGGAAGAGGCGCGGCAGGTGCTCGCCGAGGGTGGCCTTCTTCTCCTCGTCGAACTTGCCGCAGCGGGAGCCGTAGTGGAGGGGCCGCTCGCCCTCGATGGCCACGCGGCGGACCTCGCACAGGTTCGGGCAGTCCCTGCACTCAAACGCCTCGGAGGCGTACTTGCGGTGGGTCAGGTCGAAGCCCTTGAAGCGCGACGGCCCAAGGGTCTCCTTCTGGGCGATGAGCGCGCAGCCGATGGCGCCCATCACGTCGTGGTGCGGCGGCACGATGATCCGCTTGCCCGTCACGGCCTGGAACGCCGCGACCACGCCGCGATTAGCCGCCACGCCGCCCTGGAAGAACACGCAGTTGCCGACCGAGCGGTCCTCGACCACGCGGTTCAGGTAGTTGTAGACGATTGAGTAGCAGAGGCCCGCCACCAGGTCCTGCTTCGGCACGCCGTGCTGCTGATGGTGGTTGAGGTCCGACTCCATGAACACCGTGCAGCGTTCGCCCAGGTTGGCGGGGGCCTTCGAGCGGAGGGCCATCGCCCCGAACTCGTCAATGATCTTCACCCCCAGCCGTTCCGCCTGTTCCTCGAGGAAGGAGCCGGTGCCCGCGGCGCACACCTTGTTCATCGTGAAGTCCACGATGGCGCCCCCCTCCAGCCTCACGTACTTCGAGTCCTGCCCGCCTATCTCGAACATCGTATCCACGTCGGGATTCACCCACACCGCCGCCGTGGCGTGAGCCGTTATCTCGTTCTTCACCACGTCGGCCCCGATGAAGTCGCCCGTCAAGTACCGACCCGACCCCGTTGTGCAGCAGCCCTTGACGACGACGCGGTGGCCGACCTCCTCGCCCACCTCTTTCAGCCCCCTCACCACGGCCTCGATGGGGCGGCCGGCCGTCATCAGGTAGCGGCGGGCGAGCACCTTGCCATCCTCGGAAAGGACGACCACGTTGGTCGAGATCGAGCCGACATCCACACCCACGTAGGCATTGATCGGCTCGTCACCCGGCGGCAGAGGGTCAGGTTCCATATGCACAACATGCCCCGCGTCCACCAGCGGCTCCGCCGTCTGCCGCTCCACCCTGCGTTGCGCCAGGTAGGCGTCAATCCGCTCCAGCCAGTTCCCCGCAGGGCTCTGCCCCCTCCCCCTTGGGGGGAGGGCGGGGGTGAGGGTGCTTTCCGCAGGGCTCGCGGGGGCATGAGCACCCTCACCCCGTCCCTCTCCCCGAGGGAGAGGGGGGGAGTCTACCCCCGGCCTGAGCGCGTGCGGTCCCGGGGCGTGCAGGAGGTCGGATGCCCTCGCCGACAGGACGGCGCCGATTGCGCCGAAGGAGGCGAAGTGCTCGGGCACGAGGAGTTCGCGCGGCTTCAGCTCCAGCACGCTCTCGAAGGCGGCCACCATTCCACCGTTGGCCGCGACCCCGCCGTGGAAGGCGATGGGCTTCTCGAACTCCTTGCCCTTGCCGATGTTGCTCTTGAAGTTCCGCGCCATCGCGTGGCACAGGCCGGCCACGATGTCGAAGTCGGGCGTCCCCTCCTGCTGAAGGTGGATCATATCGGTCTTGGCGAACACCGAGCAGCGGCCCGCGATGCGGGGCGGACGCTGGCTCTTGAGGGCGACCTGGCTGAACTCCTCGATGCTGAAGCCCAGCCTCGACGCCTGCTGGTCCAGGAACGACCCTGTCCCTGCCGCGCACAGTGTGTTCATCGCGAAGTCCCGCACACGGACTTCACTCGTCTCCGCGTCCCGCTCTAAGAGAATTAGCTTGGAGTCCTCCCCGCCGATCTCGATGACCGTTCGCACGTCGGGGTGGAGGAGTGCCGAGGCCTTGCTCTGGGCGATGATCTCGTTGACGAACGGGCAGCCGAGTATCTCCGAGGCCAGCTTCCCGCCGGAGCCTGTCACCGCGATGCCCTCGATGGCCAATGCAGGCGTCCGCGTCAGCATATCCGCCAGCGTCCGCCGCATCGCCTCGACCGGCTGCCCCTTTGTCCGAACGTAGTGGTCCTCCAGAATGCGCATCTCGCCGTCCATCACAACGGCATTCACGCTCACCGAGCCAATGTCCAACCCGATGTACACAGCGACGCCTCGAAGGGGGCATGGACCACTTGGGCATATTGTAGCGCATCCCAGGCGCACCGTCCAGATACAAGGTGGAGGGGAGTCCGGCCCCTGTTCCGGGGGGTTCCACGAGCCGGCCACAGGTGTGGCACGGCTGGCTTGACCAGCCGTGTCTTTGCGCCGGCGGAGAACAAGACACGGTTGGGCAAGCCAACCGTGCCACTGCTCAGGGCATTCACGTGGCCCCCAGGAACGGGGCCAGCCCCGGTGGAGGGACCAATGGTGGGCCTTCACACTTTCATCTGGCGGGTTCTGGCCACGTGGCAGGCGACGTGGGCGACGAAGAGGGCCAGGGCCGCGGCGAGGAAGAGCCAGGCGATGTCGGCACGGGCGGGGGCGGCCTTGGGCTCGATGGTGCGGAGTTCGTCGAGACCGGCGAGCACCCGCCCCTTGCCGTTGCGGGCAACAGCCTCCAGGGCAGACAGGTCCACGCCGAAGCTCTCCCACTCGCGCGCGTAGTTCTTGACGACGCTCAGGGTGAGCCGCTGGCCCTTCCCCTTCTCCACGATGGTGGCGTGGTAGGCGCCCTGCGCCGGCGCGGGAAAGGCGGCCTGGTATTCGCCAGGGGCCGTCTGGCGGAGAGGAAGGTCGAGGACGAGGGACGAGGACGAGGGACGAGGACGATCAGGACACAGGATGCGGGCGGAAAGGTCGAGGGCGTTGAGGAACCGTCCCTCGTGCTCGGCGCGGACGCTCAGGAGCATCTCGTCGCCCCGCTCGACGGCGTCGGCCTCGAAGCCAGGCGTCCGCGACGGCCTCGCCGCCCAACGCAACGCCTGGGCCCACAGCCGGGACAGGCCATCCTGCCCCCACAGCGCCTCATCCCACGCCGTCCCGACCGTCGAGGTGAAGGCGAGGGAACGGCCCAACCCGAACTGCCACCGGGCCAGGAGGGGGTCGGGTGGCTCGCCGACAAACCACTCGACCGCGGCGTTCGGCTTGGCGAACGTGCGGACATAGCCGTTGATGGAGCCGGGGGCGACGCCTCGCGCGACCTCGGCCCCCGCCGCCGCGCGGGCGGCCGCCTGCCCCTGCTGAATCAGGCTGGCGAAGGCGACCTTGCGGAGCTCCTCCAAGAACACGGCGGGGAGATTCGACGGGTCCTCGACGAGTTGGAAGCTCGCGCCTGCGATGTCCTTGAGCAGGCCGACCGCCTTCTCGTCTCGCCCGGTCAGCAGAGCCGAGAGGCCGACGCCTGCCTTGGCCATCCGTTGCTTGAGGTCGGAGGCTGCGAGGCGCTTCGCCTGCTCATCTGTCACCTGGCCATCGGACACAAGGATGATGTGGCGCACCTGGGCGGGATGCAAGGCGAGGAGACCGCGGGAGCGCTCCAGCGCCGCCTCCAGCTCTGTCGGCCCGTGCGGCTCGATGTCGTCGAGCAGGCCGCTGAGGCGGTCGGGCTTGGGCACAGGGCCGACGGGCAGCACGTCTCGCGGCTCGCCCGCGAAGGCCAGGAGGCCGAAGCTGTCGGCCTCGCTCAGCTTCCCCGCGCAGCGAAGCGTCGCCTCGCGGGCGTAGGCGATCTTCGAGCGGGCGCCCACCCGCTCCGCCATGCTCCCCGAGGCATCGAGCGCCACGAGGAGGGCGATCTTGCGGGGCCGCGAGCAGAGAACGGGCAGCGCCTCCTCGATGGCCGTCCCCGCGTAGCCGCCGGGGCCGTAGCTCGCCGTGCCGCCGACGGCGATCAGCCCCGCCCCCGTGTCGCGCACCCAGTCGCGGATCGCCCGCTGGTCGGGGGGCGGCAGCTCCTCGGCCGCCACGCCGTCGAGCACGAGGCAATCGCTGCCGGGCAGCGAGGCCGCCGCCGTGCGATACTCGGGCGGGCCGAGCCGCTTGACCTCGACGTGGGACACTGTGGCCAGGAACCGTGCGAGCGCGGGATTGCCCGGGGCGAGGTACAGCACCCGCGTCGCCCCCTCGGCCTGCACGGCCGCCTGAGCCGAGTTGTTGTCGGCGCAGCGATCGGCCACGGCGAGACGCGCCTCGTAGACGCGGGTGCCTGGGGCGTCGAGCCGGTCCTGCACCACAAGGCGGCGCGGCATGCCCGGCTCGAGGGTCACAAGCTGCGGCTCGCGGATGTCCGCCCCGTCCCGGGTGAACTCCAGCGTCGCCGCCATTGCCGCCGTCGCGGCCAGCTCGACCTCGACCGCGAAGGCCTCGCCCACCCGCACGCGGGCCGGGGCGCGGAGCAGCGCGACCCGCGCGTCCGCCACGTCCCCCGGCCCCACGGGCACGGCGAAGACGCGGACGCCCCCGTCGGCGGCCAGAGCCGCCTCGCGTTCGGCGTCGCCGCGCGTCTGGCGGCCGTCGCTCAGCAGGATGAGCTGGCGGTCGAAGCTCGCGTCTCCGAGCTGCTGGGCGCCCGTGCGAATGGCCTCCGCGATGTCCGTCGCGTCCGGCCGCACCGGCTGCCCTGGCAGCGACAGCTCGGCGGCGATTGCCCCCGGCCGCGTCGGCGGCACGAAGACGTAGGGCGCCTCCCCGAACACGAGCAGCCCGGCCCTGTCCTCGCCCCCCAGGTCCGCCATGCTCCGCCGGACCGCCGCCAGGGCCTTCGGCGTGTCCAGGAACTGGCTGCCCGACACGTCGAGCGCGTAGAGGCGTGCGGCCCGCCGCGTCTCCGTCGCCCACTGTGGCCGTGCCACCGCCGCGCACAGGCACAGCGCGGCGGCGAGCGTCAGCACACCCCCCAGCCGCCGGCCCCAGAGCGCGAACGCCCCCAGCGCCAGCGGCACGAGAACCAGAGCCACGGGAGTGACGAAGTGCAGGCGACTCATCGCCCGCGATTATAGGCCCGCCCCCGCGAGCCGTCAAGCACACCCCCCTCCCGCAGGTTCCAATACCTGCGGGAGGGTAACGCCGGCGTGGTCGCCCTCGTTGCGAAGCTCCGCTTCGCGGCGGGACCTTCTCGGTCCAAGACTCGCGCCCTTTTCCCCCCTGGGGGGGCGCGAGTCTTGATTCCCGCCGCCAGCGAACAATACAAAGTCGTAAGTCTTGTCTTGGGCATAGGTTAGGCCGGTCGGCTCAACACCGGCGCCCGAGCGCAATTCAAGACTCGCGCCCTTCTTGCCCCTTCTGGGGCGCGAGTCTTGGACCGCCCCTCCCCCCTGCTTCGCCTCTGAACGGGAGAGTGCCATCCTCCCTCTCCCAAAGGGAGAGGGCCGTTCCCCCTCTCCCCACGGAGGCCACTTCTCCCCTGCTTCCGTAGAGGGCGGATTGTGGAGTGCGGCGACGAAGTCGCCGCTGTAGTTCCCCGCGGAGCGGGCGCCGGCCCGCGGCGGCCTACTTCTTCTCCATCAATTCCTTCCGCAACTCCTCGACCTTCGGCTTCAGCGCCGGGTCCAGTTCCGCCGCCTTGTCGAGCTTCTCAATCGCCTCGGCATGCCTCCGCGTGCACCGTAATGCGATTGCCCAAGCCCAGTAAGCCTTCGCAAGGTGTGGGTCGATCTGAACCGCCTTCTCGTACTTCTCGCAGGCCTCCGCAGGCTTACCGATCGCACACAGAGCCCCGCCCCAGTTCGAGTACGCCTCCGCGTCTCGCGGATCCAGTTCGACGGCCTTGGCGTACTTCACGCACGCGTCCAACGGCCTTTCCACCTCGTCAAGCGCCACGCCCCAGTTGTAGTAGGGCGTTGCGTCCTGCGGGTTGATCTCGATCGCCTTCGCATACTTCCCGCACTCATTCGCCCGCTCGCCCACCCCGCCAAGCGCCACACCCCAGACGTTGAACAGGACGCCCAAGGCCCTCGGGGCTGGAAGGCTCGCAAGGTTACTCGCGCTGACTTGGCTGAACCGCACGGCCCCCAGGTGCTCCCTCAGATAGCTGTCACTGTTGTGGAGCTTTCCCTCTCGAGTTGTCTCGATGTTGAAGCGGCCGCCCGGGGCGCTGTATCTGATGAAGACGTGGGAGGGCGGCGCGACTACACAGAGAGGCATTTCCAGCCTCTGGCCAATGCATACGTAGAGGAAGGACAGGCTGGAGCAGTCGCCCTGCTTGAGGTTGAGAACCCGATCGAGTGCTTTGACGCCATCCCTGAATGAGAAGCCTTCCTGGCCGAAGAGTTGGACGCCGATGAGGCGGGCCTTCTCTCGCGGGGTCTTTCCCTTGGCGGCTGCGGCGGCGACACGCTCGATGAGGGCGTCGAGCTTGGCGCGGCAGGCAGCAACGTCGAGCTTCGGATTGATATCCTTCGCCATTTTGAGCCACTCGCCAGCAAGGTCAATATCGTCGTCGGTGAGGAACTTGACGGCGGAGATGGGCAACGTGCCGCGGCGGATGTCGGAGTCGACGCAGGCCTGGACCTCGACCTGGTCGCCCCGCCGCGCGATGACGCCGAACATGCGGCCCTTTTCGACCGTGGCGACCACCTTGCCGCGGGACTTCACCTCCGCCTTGTCCACGATGACGGCGACGGTTTCGAGCTTGGGCTGGGGTAGGACAGGCTTGGCCGGCTCGGGGGCGCCGGCATAGGCGTGGCTGGCGAAGGCCAGGACGAGGAGCAGGCGGCGGAAGGCTGTGCTAAGTCTCACGATCGTGCCCCTGAACAGGCCATTGTCGCCTCGCATCATCGCGCGGGGGAGGGGGGCTGTCAAGCGCGAATGGGCTGCCGCGGGATGCCGAGAGGCGGACACTGTCCTACTATTCGTCAGAGCGTTGTTCTTCCAGGGAGATCCTCGCTTGCTCTTTCCGTAAGCCGTTTGATGCTTGGCAACACTTCAGGCGTCTGAAGCGCCCGCCCCCACCGACCCTTCGGCTTCGCTCAGGGCAGGCTCTCGCGTCGGTGGGGCGAAGGATTCGCCACTACGCCGCACTGCCCTCACCCCCCGTCCCCCTCTCCCCCCTCTCCCTTCCAGGGAGAGGGCAGGGTGAGGGTGAGACACTTGC
>VGYV01000115.1 GCA_016872855.1 Planctomycetota bacterium | reverse complement strand
GCCTTCGAGGAGCTGGTGGGCCTGGGAGGCCTCGCGGGAGGCCTTGTACGCCTTGAGGATCTTGCGGGCCTGGGCAATGGCCTTCTTGCCCTGGTTGGCCTGGTGGTAGTAGTGGGCCTTGTGCCACGCGGCGCGCGAGGCGTCGTCGGGGAACGAGTTTTCGATCTCGGACAGGGTGTTGATCGCGTCGTCGAGCTTGCCCCAGCGGATGAAGCACTCCTGGATGGCCCAGAGGGTGCCCGGGGGCTTGTTGATCTGGCGGTATATCTTGATGGCCGCGTCGTAGTTGGCCAGGCAGTCCTTGTAGACCCAGGCCTTGCGCTCCTGTGCCGTGGCCGCCCACTGGGGGTTGCCCATCGCCTCGACCTGTTCGAGCTTGGCCACGGCGTCCTTGTACTTCGTCTCGTGGATGAGTAGTTCGGCCTCCTTGTAGCCGGCCAGGGGCGGGTCGGCGATGAGGCCGATGACGTGGCGGGCGCGCGCCGTGTCGTTCCCCTCCCGCAGCCTGTCCACGATCCAGGCGTACTTCCCGTTCGCCTCCGCCTTGTCCTGCACCTTCTTCACCATCCCCACCATCTCGTCCACCACGGGGTCGCGCTCCTTCTTGTCCCCGAAGTGCGTGGTGAGGAAGGAGAGGGCGCGCGAAAGGTAGTCCCACGTGGCCCCAGCCTTGTCGAACCAGGGCTTCTGGCTCTTGAAGTATGCGAAGCAGGCGCGCATGGCCTCGACGCGCTCCTCGTGCTGGAACTGGTTGTAGTGGCCGGTGTGGCCTGGGAAGATGTGGTGGTGGGCCTTGTCCATCGCCTGCTGGGCCATCCACACGCGGTGCTTGGCCTCGTCGTAGTCCTTCGGCACATCGTCGCCCGTGGGGATGAGCCAGGCCTGGTAGCCTGCATAGTCCTTGCTCTTGATGTAGCAGGCGATCAGGTTGTCGCGGGCCTGGTTGGCCTCGGAGTGGGCGGCCTTGGCGAAGTCCCTGACCACTTGCTTCCAGAGCTTGATGGCCTGCTCGGCCTCCTTGTTTCGCCAGTGGTGCTCGGCCAGGCGGGCCAGGGCGCTGGCGGCCAGGGGGTGCTTGGCGTAGGCCTCGCTGGCGAGCATCTCGCGGAGGCAGGCGAGGCCCTGGCGGGTGTCGCCGTTCTCCAGGTGGGCGAGGCCCATGAAGTACTTGGCGGGCGCCGCCTCGGCCACCTCGTCGGCGAAGTAGTCGAGCACCTCGTGGTAGGTCTTGATCGCCGCGTTCCGCGTCTTGGCCAGGTGCAGGCAGTAGCCGCGCATGAAGAGCACGTAGGCGAGGGCCGGGGAGTCGGGGAACTGGATTTTGAACTTCTCGAACTCGCTGGCGGCGGCCTGGGGGTTGTTCTCCTGGAGGAGCTTGGCCGCCTTGTCGTACTGCGCGCGCTGGAACAGGTCGAGCTGCCGATACCGGGCCACGGGCAGGTCCCACTTCCAGTCCGCGGCCCACAAGCTGCCCGAAGCGGCAAGAAGGACTGCTACGGCGAGGGCACAGATTTTCGATTTTTGTAACACTTCAGCCGAATGAAGTGGAGAACCAAGCGACCGCCTCAGACGGCGCGAAGGGTTCGTAGTGCGGGCTTTAGCCCGTATCTGGGCCGCAGGATACGGCCTGAAGGCCGCACTACGAACTCCCACTTCATTCGGCTGAAGTGTTACCGATTTTTGATTTTCGATTTTTGATTGAAATCGGAAATCGCCAATCGGAAATCGAAAATGGTTCACATCCTCTCCTCCTCGAACCGCGCGAGCTCGTCCTCGGTGAGCCGGCCGCGGGCGATCTTGGCCCACTTGCTCTCAGGGTAGTCCCACGTGAGCTTCTTGAAGGTCTGGTAGGCCTTCGCGTAGTTGTGGTCCTTGAAGTAGGAGTCGCCCAGCCAGTACATGGCCTCGGAGCGCACCTCCTTATCCTCCGTATACTGGTCAATGAGGAGGGTGAGGAGTGCGACGGACTCCTTGAAGTCCTCCATCTTCATGTAGCACTGAGCGGCGAGGAAGAGGGCCTTGCAGGCGAGGGCGTGGGCGGGGTTGCGCTGCTGGAACTTGAAGAAGACCTTGCCCGCGACCTTGTAGGCCTTCTGCTTGTAGTAGTAGTTGCCCAGGCGCACCGTAGCGTCGGCCACGAGCGGGCTGTCGGGGTAGATGTAGGTCACTTTCACGTATTCCTCGCAGGCCTGCTCGTAGTTGCCCATTTTTTCGAGGCAGATGGCCTTCTTGAACTGGGAGCGGCTGGCGTACTCGCTGTCGGGCCAGTTGCTGATGATGTTCGAGTAGCGCCCGATGGCCTCCTGGTTCTTGTCGAGCTCCTGGGCGAGGTTGGCGAGGAGGAATTCGCCCTGGGCCGCCAGGCCCGTGTGCGGGTAGTCGCGGAGGGCCTCTTCGAGGATGGCCTTGCCGCGGGCGATTTCGTCGTTCGCCGTAGCCTCCTGCCCCAGCTTGCGGTGCTCCTTGGCCATCTCGAAGAGGGCCTCGGCCATGAGGAACCGCGTCTTGACGGCCATCTCGGGGTCCTTGAAGCGCTTGGTGAAGGTGGCCAGCTCGCAGTCCGAGCCGTAGTGCACCTTGCCCTTCACCGCCACTTCCACAGGCTCCTTCGAGAGCATCGAGGTGTCGTCGCGGTAGGTGAAGGCCACCTCGTCGCCAAAGCGGACGCTGAGCGTCTGGTCGTTGGGGTTGGGCTTTGCATCGGCTTTCTCGCCGAGGAACTCGGGCTTGAAGCTGCCCGTGAAGACGCCTGAGTGGGGAAGGGTCTCGGTCAGCTCGAGCGTGAGCTTGTCGCCCGAGGCCGCGGCCACCTGCACGGCCACCTTGTCCTGCGCGTCGCTGCGGTCGTGGTCGGGGTCGGTCACGCGCACGTAGAAGCTCTCGCCCAGGTGGATGGCCTCCTTCTGGGCCGTGTAGGCCATGTCGAGGAGCTCGAGCCGCCCGTTGGAGAGGAGCCGCACCTTGACGACGCCGACCTCCCTGGTCTCGGCGTCCTCCACCCGCAGTTGCACCACGTCGGAGCCTGAGACGATGAGGGTGGGGATGCGGTGGTAGTAGAGGTCCACCTGGCCCTCGGTGGGCTGAGTGAACTCCTTTGTGCCGCCGACGACCAGGTCGTCAATCTGGTCGCCCGGGCTGCCGATCTGGAGGCGGATGATGCCGCTGAAGCGTCCCTCGGCCAGCCGCTCGTCGGCCATGACGCGTTCGAGGGACTGGCCCGCCGGCACGCGGCGCGTGGCGTCCGCGGCCTTCGGCCGCAGTGCGCGGAGGTAGCGGTAGCCCTTGTCCCGGGCCACGGTGGTCATGTCCTTCAGGTACATGGGCACCTTGAGTTCGGTGGGCTTGCGGTTGGCTTTCTTGGCCGCGGCCAGCTCGGACTCCGCGATGGCGGTGATGTGGAACACGCTGCCGGAGTTCAGAGCCGCCTTCGGATAGGTCACTTCGAACAATAGCGGCGCCTGGACGCTGGCCGTGACCTCGCCAACAACCTTCTCGACGGCCGGGGGCTGAGGAGCGGGGGCAGGAGCCGGGGCCTTCTCGCCTTCCTTGCCTGTCTCGCCCTTGGCGCCCTTCGGGGCTTCAGCCTTGGGGGCATCTTTCGGCGGAGCGGCCTTCGGCGCCTCCTTGGGCTGCTCTTTCGGGGCGTCCTTGGGCGCCTCCTTCGGAGCTTCCTTTGGCGCCTCCTTGGGCAGTGGCTCCTCGTAGTCGGGGTGGCGGGCGACGATTTCGTCGCGGTAGATGACCATCTCCTCGGCCTTCTTGCCGCGGACGGCCATGCGGCGGAGCTTGGCCTTCGCCTCCTCGCTCTTGTCCTCCACGCTCTGAAGCGTGGTGCGGTAGACGAAGAGCGCGGGCTTGCTCCGGCCTGCCTCCTCGACCACGTAGGTCCGCTCGACGGGCACGCCGGGCCTCGTGTTCTCCTTGTCCAGGTAGCTGGCGGTGATGACGTCGCCCGGGGCGAGCTTGAGCGTGTCCTTCTCGGTCTTGGCGCCGAGGCGCAGGAGGGCGAGGAAGACGCCGCTGTGGTTGTGGCGCTCGTCGGTCGTGTCGTTCACCCAGGTCTCCAGGGCGGTCAAGGTGAGCTTCTCGCCGCTGGAGGACTTGACCTCGACCTTCAGGGTGTCGCGCTTGTCCGTGAGGTCCTCGTCGTAGTCGGTGATCAGCACCATGAGCTGGTCGCCCGCGCGGCAGCGCTTGGCGGGCTGGTAGTCGGTCCACTTCTCCTCGCCACGCTGCTCGATGACCTCGTTGGCGAGGAGGATGGTGCCGTTGTAGTAGGAGGAGTTGAGCGTGGCGGCGAGGCCGGGCGTGTCCTTGGTGTTCCGCCGCTCGTCGTTGTAGGTGATGTCAATCTTGTCGCCCGGGGCGATCTCGAGCGTGGCGTTGCTCATCCCAGTCGTGAAGTCCTCCTTGCCCGGCACGACCACCTTGTCCTCTGCATCCTTGATCGTGATTCTGCTCACGGTGACGGCTTCGCCCTCGAAGTCGTCGAAGAACCAGGTGAGCTTGCGGAGGCGGATGGGCTGTGGGAAGGTGACGGAGAAGCCTGTGTCGGTGGGCACGATGTCGCCCTTGGGCGTGGCGGCTTCGGCGGCCTCGAGGCCGGGGAAGAGCTGGGTGGTGGGCACGACCTCCTTCTTCTGGCTCTTGCTCGACCACGAGAGGGTCATGGCGGCATCGCCCGTGGCCTGGAAGTACTCGATCATGATGTCGTGCTTCTTGCCCGCCTCGAGGTCAACCGTCACGTTGTCCTCGCCTACGTTGCGCACGACCCACTTCTCGAGGATTTTCTTGCCGTCTATGTAGAGCCGCACGCCGTCGTCGCCTCGGACGCTGAAGGTGTAGGGCTCGGTGAAGCGGGGGAGAATCTGCCCGGTCCACCGCACGGAGATGTTCTGGGTGCCGAGCACGCTGTCGGGCGCCCGCTTCGAGAAGTCGAAGTCAATCACGGGGTCCACGCGGGTGAGCTTGAGGGCGTTGGGGTTCAGGCTGGTGCCGATGTAGTACTCGCCCCTGAGGCCGTTTCCGCTGCCGCGGTAGCCCTTCGGGTGGGCGGCGAGCAGCAGCGTCTCGTCGGCCAGGGCGCCCATGAGCGCCACAAGCTTGACCCTCTTCGGCTCCGGCATCTCGAGCGACACGGTCTTGACGAGGTGGGAACTCATGGTGTCCACCTCGACCCATTTCGGCTTCTGGCCATCGGCCAGGCTGCTCCAGGCGCCCTGCTTGGTGGCGTTGACCATCACGCTGGGGTCCTTGCCCTCCTGGGTGTCGGAGGCGGCGGCCTTGGGGAGCGGGATGCCGGTGGGCACGGCGCCGCGGAACATGCCGGAGTGAGGGGTTGTCTCCTCGAGCTTGAAGCCCTTGATGGCGTCGCCCGAGCTGGTCTTGAGGTCCACGGGCACCTTGTCCTTGTCGTCCGAGAGATCGCAGTCGAGGTCAGTGACCTGGACGTAGATTGGGCTTCCTGGCCGCACGACGTTGCCGGAGCGCCCCTCGAAGCGTCGGCTTTCGACGACGCCGCGCTCGCGCGCGAGGCGGAGCTCCAGCGCGCGCTTCTCGGCCTCCTCCTCAGTGAGGATTTCCCCCGCGCTGGCCGCCAGACGGGCGTCGTACTTCACCTCCAGGGTCTTCGGCGGATAGTGCAGGTCGTTGGCCTTCTGGAACTCGGGCTCGATGACGTAGGAAATCGTGTCGTTGCCGCGCACTTCGAGTTGCAGGTTGTTCTTCTCCACCTTGCCCAGGCCGGTGGCGATGGTGCCGACGAAGAGGTTCTTCTCGCCCGAGCTGGGCAACAGTTTTACATTTTCAAGGTCGCCCCCCGGCGCTGTGGTGACGATAACAGGCACTGCCGCTCCGCCGCGGGCGATGGAGAGGTTGGCGTCCTGGAGCTTCAGGGTGAGGATGCGTCCTGGGATGGCGACGGTGCGGAGCCTGGGATTGCCGATGAGGACTTCGGTGGACGCCAGGCCGCGTGGCACGAGGAGCTTGAGCTCGCCTTCGAGGAGGCGGGCCTCGACGTGGTCGTGCTTGCGCTTGAAGACCTCTCGGAGGTGGTCCTTGGCCAGCTCGTAGTCGGCCTGGTCGTAGGCGATGCGGGCGTGGAGGTAGTAGGCCTCGGCCTGGGTCTCCAGGTTGTCGGAGTCGAGGAGGCGTTCGAGCTGGCTCTCGGCGGCCGTGTAGTCCTTGGTGAGGATGAGGAGCTGGATGAGGCGGTAGTGTGCCTTTCCGCCGGCCTCGGTGCGGCTGTAGCGCTTGTTGTTCTTCAGGCCCTCGTACTCGATGCGGGCGGCCTGGTAGTTCTGCATGTCGGCGTAGACGTCGCCCTTCGTGAGCGACACGCTGGCGGCGACCTCGGGATCGAGGTCGAACTCGCGGAGCAGGACGGTGAAGGAGAGCTCGAGGGCCTCCTTGAGGAGCTTCTGCTTGCGCATCTGGTCCACGGTCCAGGCCACGTAGCCTGGGTCGAGGCTGGTCCAGGCCTCGGGCATGAGCTTGAGCCTGGGGGCGGTGAGTTCCCAGGCGCGGGTCTCGTTGCCCAGCGAGAGGGCCTGGGCGGCCAGGTGCAGGTCGTAGGTCGGGTGGCCCTTGGGGACGGGGATGAGGTCGGCCACCTCGCGGGCGACCTTGGCCTTGAGGATGGCGAGCTGCTTTGCGAACTCCTCGCTTGGGCGGTTGCGGCGCTCGACCTCGGCGAGGAAGACGTAGGCCATCTCGTGCGCGCCCTTGGCCTCGAGCTTGTCCACGATGGGCACGATGTGGTCGTTGTAGACCTTCGACCAGTCGTTCTCCCAGCGGAGGAGGCCGGCGTAGAAGCGGCTGACGCGGCTGGCCTGGGGCCACTCGTCCCGCTCGATGGCCTCGTTGAGGCAGCGCATCGTGGGAGCGAAGAGGCTCGTGCCGCGTCCCGCGTGCCGCGTGCCTTCGAGCACCATCTGCACCTGGAGGCGCAGGAACGCGAGGGCGTCGTTCTTGTCCGCGCCGTCGGGCCAGCCGGCCGCCACGCCGTTGGCGTCGTCGAGCATCTGGTCGTAGACCACGCACAGCGGCCAGTCGGTGGCGGGCACGCGCTGGTAGGCTGGGGCGAGGAGCTTGAGGATGGTGTGGAGCCGCTGGTTGGGCACCAGCTTCTTCTCGGCCTCGACAGGGAGCGACTGGGCGATGGAGGCCAGGGCGTCAATCTGCTGCGGCAGCGCGCGCTTGGGGAGCGAGGCGAGGTACTGGGCGAGGTGGGCCTCGGCCTCCTTCGCCAGGCCGAGCTTGGTGTAGAGGCCGTAGGCATATGCCTCGGTCATCACGCTGTAGCTGCCCGTCCGCTCCTCCTCGGCGCGATAGAAGTCCCACAGCGCCCTGATGAGGGCGGGGGCCACCTTGCAGGTGTCGCCGGCCCGCTGGTAGAGGGTGTGGATGAGGGTGCTGGCCGTGGTGCGGGAGGCGAACTTGAAGCCTGGCGTGGCCACGATCTTGGCCATCTCATCGGCCACGTGCTGCGGGTCGAGGGCGTCCTGGGCGGCCAGGTAGGCCAGGGCGTTCTCGCCGCCCATCTTGGGGTAGACGGCGGCGAAGAGGCTCTTGGGGTCGGTGCGCGGGTTCTGTGCGCCGCGCAGTTGTGCCCAGACGGCAGGGTCGCCGTTCTCCGCCCCGCCGCAGAGGGCGATGTAGAAGGGGGCGACCTTGTGGAGCGAAGCCCGGCTCTGGTGCTCGCTCACGCGGCGGGCCAGGCCCTCCCAGGCGGAGCCGAGGTCGAGGCGCGGGGCGGTGAGCTCCGCCCACTGGCACATCCCCTGGCGGTTGTCCCACTGCATGCTGCCGGCGCGGCTGGCGATGCCGAGGATGAGCACGTCCTGAGCGTTGCGGGTCCGCTCCCAGCCGCCTGGGATGCGGCCGGAGTGGGCCTTCAGGAAGCCTGCGTAGGCGTCGAACACGCCCTGGTTGTGTTGCTGGCTGTTGGCCTGGAGGTTGTGGAGGGCCACGTGGGCGTTCATCAGGGGGTCAGAGCCGGCCTTCTTGTCGTCCAGGTCCTTCTTCAGCGCTTGGAACCGCGGGTTGTCGGCCCAGGGGCGCTTCTTGTCGGCCTCTGTCACCTTGAGCAGGTTGTTGGCCAAGTCGTTCATCGGGCGGCTGGCGCCCCCCTTGGCCACCACCTCGGCCATCAGGTCCAGCTTCGCGTCCATCGGCACGTGGGGGCTGAGCATGCAGTGGTGGTAGACGCGGCCCCAGTCGAAGGAGCCGGGGAAGGCGCTCATGTACTCTTTGGCGATGGCGAGGGCGGCGCCGCCGTTCTTCGCCTCGCTGTACCACTTCATGGCGTAGGTGCGCAGGTCGAGCACTTCGTTGTAGCCACGCCCCTGGGCGGCGGCATTGAGGAGGGCCTCGAAGCCCTCGCCCTTCGCGCGGTCGAGCAGCTCGCCGAAATACGCGGGGTCCACCAGGGCCACGCGGGCCTTGACGAACGCTATGCCGGCCGGGGTGTCCTGCCCGAGGTAGTTGCCGGCGACGCGGCGGACGTGTTGGCGGAGGACCGCCGAGTTGCCGGGGAACTTGGCGGCCAGGGTGTCGAACTTCCGCTGCGCCTCCTCGGGGCTGACCAGTGCCTTGCCCTGGAGGGCGAATGCCTGGGGCGAGTCGCCGAGGATGCTCATGAACTGCTCGTAGTGGGCGGGGTCCTTGCTGTCGCGGTAGAGGGGTTCGAGTGCGAGGAACTTGCGGGCCTCGGCCAGGCGTGCCGCTTCGTCCGCGATGCTGCGGATGTTGCCGAAGCGGGACAAGGCGCCCCACCAGAGCGGCCCCGGCCCGAGCGAAGTCGAGGGCTCCTTGTGGAGGGCCTGGAGGGTGAAGGTGTGGGCCACCTGGGCCTCAGGCGGCATCACGCGGGCGGCGTTGGCGAACATCTGGTCGAGGTCGCCCCACTCGTCCGGGCGGCCTTTGAGCATCACGAGGAGGGGGGCGAGGTAGCGCTCCTTGTCGCCCGCGCCCATTTCCGCGCGGTCAGCCGAGGCCTTGAGCCGGCGATGCACGTGGCCGACGCGCTCGGGCGTGGGGAAGCTGCCGATGAGCATGCTGGCCACGTCGAGCGCCTTCTCCGCCTCCCCCGCCTGAAGCAGGCGGTCCAGGCAAAGCGTGCCCAAGGCCCAGGCCGCGCCGTCGGCGCCGAAGAGGACGACGTACTTCCTCAGCTCCTCGGGATAGGTGTTGCGCCGGAGCAGGTGGCGGAGGGCGGCGCTCAGCTTGTCGCTCTTCGCGGTCTCCTGGCGTGCGAAGGTGAGGAAGCGGGCGGCCGCCAGATTCGCGTCGCCCGCCCGGTCGGCGGCCTCGCCGCCGAGGTACAACAGGTCGGGCGTCTGGCTCAACTGGAGCAGGCTCGTGATGCGTTTCTGGGCCGTGAGCACGCGGCCGCTGGCCAGCGCCGCGTCGAGCGACAGGCGCAGCGCCTCCTCAGGCGGCTTCTCGCGCGCCAGCAGCTTCTCCAGGCAGGCCTCCACCTGGTCGTACTTCTTCGCCGCCAGCGCGGCCTTGGCATCCTCGATCTCCCCGGCCCTCAGCCCGAGCGCCATCGTGAGGACCACGGCCGCGAGAGAGAACTTCTTGCTCATTGCTAGCCCCCGAGAAGGTGGTTGAATGGATGGGTGGATGATTGGATGAGTGGATGGGTGTCAGAACGCCGACGGGCTCTGCCATTCATCCATTCATCCAATCATCCAATCATCCTCGCGTCCGCTCAGTCCTCCTCCAACTCCAGCTTCAGCCCGTCATCGGTCGCCTTGCCTGCGGGCGTGAGGTCCTTCGGCTCCGTCATGCGGATGCCTTTGGCGCTGCGGTCGAAGAACCGCACGTAGCCCCACAGGTCCGGGTGAAGGGCGGCCTCGGACGGCGCGTCGGACAGGACGGATGTGGCCTTGTTCGCCCAGTAGTGGCGCCCCAGGACCACCGTGCCGCCCGCATCCGTTGCCAGCACGCCCCAATCGAGCTTCAGGCGCACAGGCGAGACGCCTGTGCCACCGGCCAGATTCAGGCCCAAAGCGTCGAGCGGAATCGCTACCTCCACAACGTACCGGTCGGCTCCGCCCGACGACGCCATCGCCACAGAAGCAACTATTCTAACGAGATCGAACGACAATTTCCACACTGGGGACACGACATCCCATCGCTCGTCGGGCTTCGCCTCTGGGGCCACAGGCCGATAGAGGACGGCGATGGGTTTCCCGCCCATCCAGGTCATCAGCAGCCGCAGGTCGCCGGCCACCGCTTGCCTGCGGGCGGGGTCGGCCTTGGGGTCGGCGCCCAGGTGCAGGTCCACGGCGGCGCCGGTCTTGAACAGCTTGTCCCACTGGTTCCCGCTGTTCTTGGGCGGGCCGAGGCCACGGACTTCGTAGCCGACGTAGAGATGCCGCTCGTCGTAGGCCATGCGGAACGAGGCGTTGTGGTGGATGCCGTGAATCTTCGCATAGTCCTCAGTCACGAGCGGCACGGGCTCCACGCCGTCCCAGTCATTCAGGCTGGCGTCCACCTTGATGGGCGCCAGGGCGCGATAGCAGTCGAGCACCTTCACGTCGCGGCGGGCCACCTGCTTCGCGTGCGCGTGCTCCCATTCGTGGGCCTTCCGCACGTCCTCGGGCGCGACCGTGACGGTGCCGCTGAGGCGGCGGAACTTGTCGAGGCCCACGACCTCCACGACGCTGGCGTGGTTGTGGCCCGCGACGGCGTAGTACTTGTTGTCCTCGAACGTGCGGCAGAAGTAGCCGCTGAAGTGCTCCTGCCCCGCCGTCGCGTCCTCCAGCCGAAGGCCCCGCTGATGCTCGCGCATCGCCCACGGCACCCGCTTCGGGTCGCGGATGTCGCGGAAGATGGGGCCGGCCAGCAAACCATCGCTCGTCCAGATGTTCCACGACCCCACATTCGTCTTGAACACCACGAACTCGCCGAGTCCCTCCTCTTGCTCTGCTGCCTGCCGTCTGCCGTCTGCCGTCTGGTGCTCTCATGGCCGATCCAGCCGAACTCGCTGACCACCTGAGCGGGATGCCACAGGCTGGCCGTGTTGAGGGCGTGCCCCCCAGCGCCCTCCGTGCGATATGACCAGAGCTGCTCCCCCTCCGGGCTGAACGCTGCCTCGGGGTTGCCCATGTGGAAGAAGCTGCCGTTGTCGAGACGATAGAGGGTGGACATCCAGCCCTTCGTGGCAGGTTCGAGCTTGGCGTTCTCTACCACCTCGTAGACGGGCACGCCGCTGGGCAGGAACTCCTTGACCTGGAACCGCGTGGTGCCGGCCTGTGTGCCGAGGTCGCGGTTGATCAGGCTGATGCCTTGTATCTTCTTCGGCGAGAAGGCGATTTCCGCGAGCTGCACCTCCCCGTCGCCGTTCCGGTCGGCCCAGGTGAACTGGTGGTCTTCCAGCACCTTCTTGCCCAGGTGGGCGAGCACCTCGCCATTGGTCTGGAGCGCCCGCCAGTAGTTGGCCAGGCCGAAGGCCGCCACCCGCCTCACGCGATCCTTATCATAGAGGTATACGATTCCCACAGGGATTGTCGGGCCGGGGCCGTAGGGGCGTGTGACCATGTAGACCCGCTCGCCGACCTTGACGGGCTGCTCGGGGGCCTCCCACCCATCCGCCCACGTGAGGTTCTTGAGTCGGGTAGTCCCCTTCTCCCAGTCCAGCTCGAACTCCAGGTTGCCATAGAACAGGCGGCGCTTGTTCCACGGGTCTAGCACGCCGCCGCCGCCATACGAGGTGTTGCCCAGGAACTCACGGAGGAACTTGCCGTCGGTTGTCCATTGGGTGATCCGCTTCGGCCAGTACTGCTCCTCGACGGCCCACAGGCGCCCCGCCTTGTCCACGGCGATGGACGACACATGGCCAAAGCGCGTGGGGTCCCACGGCCCCACCTGCGTGCCGCCCGGGGTGCCAATGGCGCGGAGGAACTTGCCGGCCGCGTCGTACACCCGCACGTTCCGCCGGTCGGGCGCGCCGTCGAAGACGTAGAGGGTGCCGTCGCTGCCGAACGCCAGCGAGGTGGGCCGCACCAGGTCGGAGACCACCACCTGATGCTTCCCGCCCTCCATGTCCACCTTCATAACCTTAGCCTGCGAAAGGGTATACAGCTCGCCTGCTGGGCTCAGAGCGAGGGCGCCTGGGCGGTCGAAGGGCACCTCCTTCACCACCTTCTTCACCTTCGGGTCCACCACCTCGATGCGGCGAGTGACCATTGGGTCGGGGGCCTGCTCGCCGCCGAGCGAGGCAAGGGGCGCCACGCCGTAGATGCGGCAGCGGGTCGGGTCGAGCTTCAGCCCCCCGCGGTCGGCCCGGATGCCGTAGAGGCCCGCCCGGTCGCCCTCGCGGTGGACCCATTGCTCGACGACGCGGAGGCGAATCGCCCGCGTCGTCACCTCGCTCCCGAAGTCCACATAGCCGTCCATGTAGCGGGCGTGGCCGTTCATCTTGTCGTCGGGCCAGTAGAAGTAGCGCCGCTGCTGGGTGTAGGTGGCCAGATGCTTCCACCCCGGCGTGGCACGGCTGGCTTGCCCAGCCGTGCTGACATCGAACAGGTCACGGTCGGACAAGCCGACCGTGCCACCCTCCCACGACTCGATCTCCGTGCGCTTTCCATCAATCTCCATGATGGCCAGGCCCCGCATCTTCTGCGGCTCGGGCCATTCGAGGACGTAGATGCCTGGCTTCTCTTCAGTTGCAGGCTCGGCCCGCTCCGCGTCCCACGAGCCGTCGGGGGCAACCGTGCCCGAGTTCACCCGCACCTTGGCCGTTGGGAACAGGCTCTTGAAGCGGCGGCGGAGGAGCTTGGCTCCTTCGAGGCGAGCCGACCAGCTCCGCTCGTCCTTCGCCTCGCCGCCCTTACGGGCGTCGAGCTTCAGCCCCTTGGCCTCCTCGGCCGGCTCCAGCGCGGCCTCCAGCTCGTCATCCGCGCCCCTCGTGAACGTGAAGCGCAGCGCCCGAGTCTCCGTGTTCTCAGGCAGGGGCACCACATCCCAGGAGATTGCCGATTGCCGATTGCCGATTGCCGATTTAGGGGGAAAGAAGACCGTCCAGTGCCGCGCATCTTCGGGATCGGGCGGCCAGGGGGCGCCTGGCTTCAGGACGCTCATCTTGAGCTTCACATCGTCGTCGAGCTTGGGCAGGGGGAGGACGATGCTGCCGATGGCGACGGGGCGCTTGAAGGCGAGGAGGACGTGTTGCTGGCGGCCTGGGCCTTTGGTGGATTCCAGCCAGGTGAGGCCACCGCCGTTGTTGCCGGCCGGCGTGCCCTTGATGCGGAAGAGGCGGACGAAGTCGTCCCGCGGGTCGGGCACATAGTCGAGGCCGGACTGCTTCTTGCGAGGATAGGGCGGCAGGCAGTTCTCGATGTCCACGTCGCCGATGCCCGCGGCGTTGTTCAGCCAGTCGCTCCCGGCATCAATGGCCAGGTAGAGCTTGCCGCCGCCTGCCGCCATGCCGCGGATGCCGCGGTGCCGCTTCTCCGTCTGGCTGGCCATCAGGACCTCTTCCACCTTCTGCGTCTCGACGTCCACGGCCCACACGCGGTCCATGCCCTCCTCGCCGCTGGCCGACCAGCCTTGATTCTCGACGAAGACGGTCTTGCCGTCCGCCGCCATGCGGTGGGGACCGCTCCAGGCGGCGAAGGAGTGGATGCCCCAGCGCTTGCGGCCCTCGAGGTCGCAGGCGATGAAGCTCACGCCGCTCTCGGCGCAGCCCGCGCCCAGGAACACAAGGTCGCCCAGGGTGGTCACACAGCAGGGCGGCGTGTGGTCGGCCATCCAGCCGCCGGGGCCGCTGGCGCCGTTGAGCCAGGGCGAGTTGTCGGGCGCGTGGGCCTCGACATTGGGATAGGGGGTCATCACGTAGTGGAGCTGAAGGGCGGGCCAGGTGAGGGCCTTCCACTCGTAAGTGCCTGGGGCCACGAAGGTTCCGCGCTCGTCCTTGAGGTCCCACGTCTCGGCGTTCTCCCCCTTCTTCCGCTCGGCGCGGGTGGCCAGGTTGCGCACGCGGCGTCCCTGGGCGTCGTTGACGGCGACCGTGACCGTGAGGTCCTCGGGCAGGGCGTAGCGGATGGCGAAGGGGGGCGGCGTGGTCTCGCGCCCGCGGAAGGCTGGCACGGGGGCCTCCCCCAGGTCGGTGTAGGCGTGCATGCCTTCGATGCGGGCGATCTGGGCGGGATTGGTCTTGAGGATGACCAGGCGGATGCCGGTGGTCTGAAGCGGCTCGAAGGTGATCCAGCGGCCGC
The DNA here is from genome assembly GCA_016872855.1 of Planctomycetota bacterium. Classification (GTDB taxonomy): domain Bacteria; phylum Planctomycetota; class PUPC01; order DSUN01; family DSUN01; genus DSUN01. The sequence continues at coordinate 2,782 of VGYV01000115.1, read as the reverse complement.
CCGCCTCCTGCTTCTCGGCGTAGTCGGCCAGCCGCTTCCACTCGCGCTCGACCGCGGCCACGGGGCTGAGCGTGGGCGGGCCGCGAAACGTCTCTATCCTCATGATCTCGAAGTTGTCGCGGATGAACAGCCCCATCAGCTTCTGAGGCTCGTCCCACGACAGGACGAACCAGCTCGGGTCCACGTCCGACACGGGCGGGCGGGGGATGCGTTCCTTCTGGTCCTTGCCCGTGTTCTGCCAGGAGCCCCAGCCGCCGGTGATGCTGGCGGCGCGATAGGTGTGCGGCGGGCCGCCCTGGGAGTACTGCGTGAACTCGCTCTCCGCCTGCGCCGTGGCGTCGGGCACCACGTTGTGAAGCCGCCGAGCTGAGAAGCGTAGGGCGTGCATACTTGCACGCCGTTGCCCTCGCACCGTGCAAAGCACGGCGCGGGTCTTCGTCCCCGGCGGCAGCGTGACTAGGTGAGGGCGCGACTGGTCGGGGTAGGCGGGGGCCGCCGTCCATTGCTCCCCCTTCGTCGGGTCGCCGGGATACGGCGCGCCCTCCTTCAGATAGCTGAGCTCGCCCAGCTCGACCCACACGCTGCCGACAGGCACGGGCTTGTGGAAGGCCACCAGGTAGTGGAAGGTCGAGGGCTTGTCGTCCGACGCGGCCTCGCCGGCGGACCATCCGCGGCTGTCGCGCGGCCTCGGCCCCAGGCCAAGCACCGCCAGAACCTCGTCGGGGTTGGACGGCACGGCGACGCCCTCGCGGAACGCCTTGCACGCCGCGAGGTCAAGGTCCGCCCTAGTGAAGGGGGGTTGGAGCAGATTGGGGGCGTCGCCCGCCGCGCACAGCGCGCAGACGGCCAGCGCAAGGCCGAACACGAACAGGCCGTCGGGCCTCTCGGGTCGCCTCCCGATCGGACCCGGACTCCGTCGTTCCACGCCGAACATCCTGGGAATCGCCGATGCGTGGGATGCACTCGCCAGCGAACCTTTTCCATTCTACCCAACGCCCGCGCCAAATGCAAAGCCGCCTGAGTCGAGGGCCATCAAGGGTTGCGGTGCGCACCCGCTGGCGGTCCCGTTTGACAGGGGCGGGGCGGGGGCTACAATGGGGGCGAGAGTGACGCGTGACGCGTGAGAAGAAGAGAAGAGCGCGGCCCGGTTTTTCTTTCTGGTCACGGGTCACGCGTTACGCGTCAGGCATCCAGAATAGAGGAAGGACCGATGAATAAAGGGACAAGCCGACGAGAGATGCTTGCAGCCGCGTTTGCGGCCCCATACTTTCTGACGGGCGGCGCGCTCGGAGCTGAGGGGAAGGCAGCCGCAAGCGACAGGATTCGGGTGGGGCATATCGGCGTGGGGGGGATGGGCAGCGGACACCTCCACGGCATCTACAACAACCCAGCCGCCGTCCCCGTCGCCGTGTGCGACATTGATGCAGGCAACCTGGCCAGGGCCGTCAAGGCGACCCGCGACACGGCGAAACCCTATCACGACTTCCGCGAGCTGCTCGAACGCCAGGACGTTGACGCCGTCTTCGTCGCCTCGCCCGACCACTGGCACCCGCTCCACACCATCCACGCCTGCCAGGCGGGGAAGGACGTCTATTGCGAGAAGCCGCTCTCCGTGACCATCCGCGAGGGGCAGGTGATGGTGGCCGCGGCGCGCCGCTTCGCCCGCGTCGTCCAGATGGGCACCCAGTGGCGCTCGACCGGGCCGGGGCGCGGGGCGTGCAACTACGCCCGCTTCGGCCATTGCGGCACCATCCGCGAGGTGCGCTGCTGGCACTACCCGAATCCCACGCACCCCGCCCAGCCGCCCCAGCCCGTGCCGCCGGGCCTCGACTACGATTTCTGGCTCGGGCCGCTCCCCTGGATGCCCTATCACCCCGCGCGGACCCACGGCAACTTCCGCTGGCTCATGTGCAGCGGCGGCGGCAACATCCGCGACCGCGGCGCACACATCATGGGCCTCGTCGCCTGGCCCATGGGCATTGACCGCACCGGCCCCGTCTCCATCGAGGCCACGGGCGACAGGCCCGACGGCCTCTATGACAACCCAGTGCGGATGAGCGTCACCTACGAGTTCAAGAACCCCGACTGGACGCTTCACTGGGACCAGCCCGGCGAGCCGAAGGGGGGCGAATACGGCGCCGTGTTCATCGGGGACAAGGACACCGTGGCCTTCTGGGACAACATTGACTCCGAGCCAAAGGCGATGGCCTTGGCGATCCCCACGCCTGGCCAGCCCACCCTCGAGGTCAGCAACGACCACCGCGCCAACTTCCTCGAATGCGTCCGCACCCGCCGCCGGCCGATCATGGACGTTGCGATCGGCCACCGCGCCACCAGCCTCTGCAACCTCGGCAACATCGCCTGGCGCCTCGCCCGCAAACTCGCCTGGGACCCCGCGAAGGAGCAATTCGTCGGCGACGACGAAGCAAACCGCCTCCTCCACTACCCTTACCGCGAGCCCTGGACGCTGACTTGACGCGTGATGCGTGACGCGTGACTGAAGAGGACGTGCCAAGACGGGAGGGCGTGCATACTTGCACGCGGAACCCGACTGGACTGAGCGTGCCCCTTCAGCCTCGGCAACGACCAAACGCCAAAGGTCACACCCGCAGTCCGGTCTGCTCTCAACATAGGCCAGCTAGGTATAAGAACTCCGGCTCTTCCGGATTCCTTGTGGGTAGCTACAATATGTAGTGGTCAGAGGAACCCTTTTACCTCCCTCAGCATAGGCATGGGAGATGCTCTGAACCAGAGCGGGCAACGTCTTCACCCTTGACGACCC
>VGYV01000114.1 GCA_016872855.1 Planctomycetota bacterium | reverse complement strand
GTCCTTCTGGCAATTCCACATGCAGAGCGACGCCCAGAGACGATTCGGGGCGCGGCGCTGGAGACCCGTGGCCCACTCAGCGGCCGAGACGGCCGCCGCCTAACGGTGTCCGAAACGGACCACGCCCAATTCAAAAATGAAGATTTGACACCTACCTCGCTGCCATCCCTTCGGGACTGGGCCGGGGGCCGCGCCGGACCCCGGCGGCTGAAGCCGCCGGCTACCTTCTCCTGTCCCTTCGGGACCAAGGAGAGCAGAGCGGCGAGCGTCGCTGTCCCCTCTTGCGGGGCGGCGTGCTCACGAGAAGTCCCAGCCCTTTCGATACTCGCGGCGGAGGAAGCGGTCGGCCTCGGGGCAGTTCTTCGCCTTGAGGTTCTCGCCGTCCCACTCGAGCTTCTTGCCGGCGCGGATGGCGACGTTGCCGAGGAGGACGACCTCGGCGAGGTGGGCGCCATACTCGGCGAAGTCGGAGCCCGCCGGTTTGCCCGTGCGGATGGCGTTGACCCAGTCGCGCTTGTGGTCGCCCACGCGCGGCAGGAAGGGCTCGGGCTGCTTGAAGTCCTTCATCTTCGCCTCGGGGATGAGGCGGGGGCTCGACGTGCCGTCCACGAAGATGGTGCCTTTCTCGCCGACGAAGTACGAGCCGTTGGTGGGCATCTTGCGGCTTTGGTCCAGCTCGGCCGGGCGCGGGGGCTGGTTGAGCACCTTCTTGCCATCGGGGCCAGGCTTCCGCCCGTCCCACCACTTCACGGTCACAGGCGGCAGCTCGCCGCGGGCGGGGAATTGGTAGGTGACGACTGACCAGTTCGGCCCGGTCTCCTCGGAGCTGCCCTCCTGCTCGGCCTCGATGGTGTCGGGGTGGCCGAGCTTGAGGCCCCATACCGCCACGTCCCACATGTGGCAGCCCATGTCGCCGAGTGCGCCGGTGCCGAAGTCCCACCAGCCTCTCCAGGCGAAGGCGTGGAGGTGGTCGTGGTAGTCGCGGTAGGGAGCGGGGCCGAGCCAGAGGTCCCACTCGAGGCCCTCGGGCACAGGCTTGGCGGGCGGCCGCTGCTTGATGCCCTGGGGCCAGATGGGGCGGTCGCTCCACACGTGGGCCTCGCGCACGTGGCCGATGACGCCGGCCTGGAGCCATTCGACGGCCTTGCGGAGGCCCTCGCTGGCGTGCCCCTCGTGGTCGTGCTGGGTGGCGGCCTTGTACTTGGCGGCGGCGAGGGCGAGCTGGCGGGCCTCCCATACGCTGTGGGCCATGGGCTTCTCGGTCGAGACGGCCTTTCCGAGCTTCATCGCCAGCATCGAGGCGGGGAAGTGCTGGTGGTCGGGAGTGGAGACCATCACGCCGTCAATCTCCTTCACCTCCTCGAGCATCTTGCGGTAGTCAACGAAGCTCTTGGCCCCAGGGTGGTCCTTCTGGGCGCCGGGCAGGCGCTTGCGGTCAACGTCGCACAGTGCGACGATGGCCGTGCCGGGCAGCCCAGCCAGGTGCCGGCGGTTGCCAGTGGCCACGCCGCCCACCCCGATGATGCCGAGGCCGATCTTCTCGTTGGCGGCGTACGTGCGCGCGCTGCCCGCGGGCAGGAGCGTGAGCGCCGTGGCTGCGCCGGCCGTCTTCAGAAATGCGCGGCGAGAGACTGATGCGGACATCTGCTTCTCCTGATGAAACGGATCGCCTTCCTCTCCCCAGATTCTAGCAGGCCGGGCCGCCCTTCTCAAGCGCGAAAGCTGCTTGCGAGTATGGCCACCAGTCGTGGCGCAAGGCAACTTCTTGAATCGTCGTCGTTGTCGTCGTCGTCCTCGTCGTCGAATTCCCGAGCGGGAGAAGCGCAGAGAATCGACGACGACGACGAGGACGACGACGAGCACGAGAAGGGGGATCTTGGCTCTTACCAGAGGTGATGGCCATACTCGCCGCTTGCTCGCTCACGCCCTTCCTGTATAATGAGCGTCGGGAGGCAGCAGCCAAGGCAAGGAGGAAGCTAGGCAATGACGAAGCTGAAGGTGGGGTTCATCGGGACGGGGAAGATGCCGGAGCGCCGCGGGCCGATGGGCTATGCAATGGCCTACGAGCACGCGGAGGGCTACAAGAAGCTCGAAGCGTGCGAGATGGTGGCCTGCGCCGACATCGTGCAGGAGAACGCCGATGCGTTCGCCAAGAAGTACGGCATCCAGCGAACCTATCTCAACTACCGCGAGATGCTGGAGAAGGAGAAGCTCGATGTCGTGAGCGTGTGCACGTGGCCGAAGCTTCACGCCGAGATGGCCATCGCGTGCGCCCAGGCGGGAGTTAGGCTGTGCCACTGCGAGAAGCCGATGGACCTCACGTTCGGCGGCTCGCGGCGGATGCTCCAGGTCGCCGCGCAGTTCGGCATGCACTTGAACTTCAATCACCAGCGGCGGTATGGCAAGCCCTTCCGCGAGACGAAGCGGCTGATTGACGCAGGCGAGATCGGCCCCGTCGTCCGCATGGAGGCCGCCATCGGCGACCTCTACGACGGAGGCACCCACTGGGTGGATATGCTCAACTACTTCAACGGCGAGGCCCCGCCCAAGTGGGTCATCGGGCAGATTGACGCGCGCACCGAGCGCCGCGTCTTCGGCGCGCCCGTCGAGTGGCAGGGCATCTGCCACGTGAAATACGCCAACGGCGTCTCTGGCCTCTTCGTCACGGGCGGCGAATGCCGCGCCGCACTCGGCATCCCATTCCGCGTCGTCGGCGCCAGGGGCGTCATTGAGATCGCCTGGGACCCCAAGCCCGGCCCAATGCTCCGCTACTGGAAGGAGGGCTCGCCCGACTGGATTGCGGTGGACTGCGCCAACGAGCACCTCCACGGCCCCGGCTACATTGACCGTGCGATTGCCGACGCGGTGGACTGTCTGCTCGCGGGCCGCGAGTGCGAGCTGTGCGCCCGCCACGCGATGAATGCCACCGAGATCATCTTCGCCTGCTATGAATCGAGCCGCCGCCGCGCCCGCATTGACTGCCCGCTCGACATCAGCGATAATCCTCTGGAGTCCATGATCGCCCACGGCGACGTGGCGTTCGCCCCGGCGAGCTAGTTCATGTTGTGGGAGAGGCACGTGATGCGCTGTTAGCGTAGCCCGCCCCTCCGGGGCGGCGAGAATCCGCCTCGGAGAGGCGGGCCACGTCCGCACGATCGCCATTCGCCCGTCACCGCCGAGTCAGGAGAAGCCCATGAACCGCCGCGAATTCGTCCAAACCGTGGCCGGCAGCGTCCTGGCCGCCCACGCCCTTCCCGCCCTCGCGGGGGAAGCGCCCGCCGCCAAGCCCTCGGCCACCGACCGCGTGACGCTCGGCAAGACCAAGGTGCGCCCGACACGTCTCGGCGTCGGCACCGGCAGCGTCGGCGGAAGCGTCCAGCGCGCCCTCGGCCAGGAGGGCCTGGCCAAACTCGTCCGCCACGCCTGGGACCGCGGCATCCGCTACATTGACACCGCCGGCAACTACGGCACCCACGGCATGCTCAAGGCCGCCATCCAGGGCCTGCCCCGCGAGGAACTGGTCCTCCTCACCAAGGTGTGGCTGGGCAAGAGCCTGGATGTGCCGAAGACCCTCGAACAGTTCCGCCAGGAACTGGGCACCGACTACTTTGATGTGACGCTGCTCCACTGCGTGATGAAGCCCACGTGGCCCGAGGACTTCAAGAAGCACCGCGACGACCTGTCGGCCGCGAAGGAGAAGGGCATCGTCCGCGCTGTCGGCGTCTCCACCCACGGCATGCCCGGCCTCCAGCAGATTGCCGGCTGCGACTGGGTGGAGGTGGCCCTCCTGCGGATGAACCACAACGGCGCGCACATGGACGGTGCGACGGGCCAGTGGGCCGAGAAGGTTGGCCACGAAGCTGCGGTCGCCGAGATCAAGAAGATCAAGGCCGCGGGCAAGGGCGTGCTCGGCATGAAGCTCTGCGGCAACGGCGACTACAAGGACCCCGAGGACCGCAGGAAGGCCGTGCAATTCGTCTTCGGCAACAAGCTGGCCGACGCCGTGACCATCGGCTGCAAGAGCCCCGCCGAGGTGGACGAGGCGCTCGAGAACATCGCCCGCGCGTTGAACGCGTAGGGACGAGCGAACATGGCGGAGGGGGCGTTCTCGCGGAAGGCCCCCGCCGCCAGCCACCGAATCTGCCTCCCCCTGCGCGGTGGCGAGAGTCTTGTATCCATCGGGGCGCGGGTGTATCATCAGTGGCGGAGAGGAGGCCCGTGGGAAGATGGCAGCACCCGTTTCTCTTGCCGACGTGCTCAACCTGAGCGTGGCTGAGCGGATTCAGCTTGTTGAGGACATCTGGGACAGCATTGCCGCGGTCCCAGAGAGCGTGCCGCTCACCGACGCGCAGCGCGAGGAACTCGACTGCCGCCTCGACGCCTACCATCGCGACCCCGCCGCCGGCGCGCCGTGGGAAGAGGTTCGCGAACGCATCCTCACAGCATGATGGCGGGATGGCTTGATGGCCCAACAGATGTCGAAGGATCCGATCGTCGAAGAAATCCACGCCGTCCGTAGGCGCATCGCACGAGAATGCGGCTACGATACCGCCCGGATCATGGATCTCCTGCGAAAGAGCGAAGCCGAGCATCAGGAAGGACTGGCGACACCCCGCAAGCAGGAGCCGCCGCGCCAGCGGATGCACCGTCGCCGCGCCAGGAAACTGCCGGTGGCGACCTAGGCCTCCGCTGCCCGCGGTGCAGCGGAGAGATGAGCAAGGTGTCGCCGGAACTGCGAAGGGACATCCATCAATCCGGCTTCGCGTAACGCCGCTCGCCCGTGATACCCCACTCCAGCCTATCGAGCGCATTGGTCTCATCGAGGGTCTTCATGAACCGCACCCAGTTCAACTCTCTCAGGAACAGCCACTGCTCCGGGGGACTGCTTGCACCTGGGAGCAGGACAGGGATCAGGCTCATACCTCGTTGGGTGCACTGGGACATGAGAGCGCGGGCTTCGACTGCTTGCCACTTGCCTGGCCCACTGGGGCCCAGGAAGATCGCTGCGGACCTTGCCCTCGTCATGACCCCTTGAATTGCGTCCTGGAACGGCTTGCCGGGCGGAACCTGCTCCTCATCGATCCATGGATTGAGTTTTCTGCGTTTAAGTTGGTTCACCACCTCCATAACCTGTGCCTTGTCCTCGCTGTTATAGGCGACGAAGACGTCGAACTCCCGTGGGGCATCGCACGAACCGGCTCGTTCTGCATCCAGCAAGAGCATAAGCGTAAAGGCCGACGATAGGGATATGTCCTGCGGATTGCCGTTCTCGCCGAGAATGCTGTAGAAGTAATCGGGGGCCACGGGGACCTCGATCCCCATGCTCTCGTGGATCGCCTTCAGTTGCACTGGATCAAATGGCAGGGAACCATTGCCTTGCCATATGCAGCGAGGAGCTCGCAAAGGCACCCCCGCTGGCTCCTGCCAAGCTAGGTGGTACACAGCCCTGAGCCAGCAATCGGGAGGTGGCGGAGGCCCCGGCGAAGGAATGCCGAATAGTCCACCAGATGGGGTTCGCCTCCACCTGAATAGCTCTGGCTCGATCAACTCGCCCGGAAGCAGTGCTCGCACATGTGGTGGCGCCGTGAGCATAGTTTGCCAGGCGCTAGCGCTTAGCGACTTGAAGTGCCGACGAGCCTCCGAATCCCCCCAGAAGTGTGACGTCCGGATCACGGCCGGCACACGCACGCCCAAGAGTTCCCGCTCCTTTCCGTCAGATACCGCATAGAGGAAGTCTTCTCCGGGTTGGCCCCTGTTGGCCTGCTCCACCTCTTCTGGCGTCAATGGCCGTACGTCAGGGCCTGTGATCCCCATGGTGCTAAAGGCGATCTCAGGGCTATCGCCTCGCCAGAGAACGGGCGGTGGCCCTTCCAGCCTATCGCGGCTCCTCTCCGATGTCTCGACCAGCATGCAGTACAACCCTGGGTATCTGAGGCTGTTACCCTCGAACTGCCTCTGGAGCAGTTCAAGGCTCTTGCGCCAAAGCTCTGACACAGGAACACTCCCTCGATAACGAAGGTCCCGCCTCACGCTCCCAGCCCTTCCATGGCTGATCCTTCACTGCGGCCCCTGTCCCCTCCGCGCCTCTGCGTGAGACGCTTCTCTCCGCTCCTCACAACAGCTTGGTCTGGCCTGGGATGTAGACGGGGTAGGAGCCGGTGGGGCCGGGCTTGGTGGGGGGCTCCATGTCGTTCTTGCAGTCCTCGGGCTTGGGGGGGAAGAAGAAGTCGCTCTTGAGAATGTCGTCCCACTTGACCTCGGCGCCGGTGTAGCAGGAGATCTGGCCCATGATGGTGACGAGGGTGCTCCGGGCCATGTGGTAGCCGCTGGAGATGGGCTCGCCTTTGCGGATGGCGGTGAAGAGGGCGCGGTGCTCCTCGTGGGTGGAGGGGGGCCGAGGGCCGGAGTAACGCCACTTGTTCTCGCCCTCGATGGCGCACTGGAAGAGGTTGCAGCGGCCCTTGGTGCCGAAGATGAGGCTGGAGGTCTCGTTGTAGCAGCCTGTGGTTGTGCGGCAGAAGGCGTAGATGCGGACGCCGTTAGGATAGACGTAAACGACGCTGTGGTGGTCGAAGACGTTGCCGTAGTCCTCGTGGGTCATTGAAGAGCGCCCGCCGAGGCCGTGGCAGGTGGCTGGCGGCACCTCCTTCATCGCCCACAGCGAGCGGTCAATGTTGTGGACGAGGCTCTGCGGCACGTCGTCGCCGCTGAGCCAGGTGAAGTGGTACTGGTTGCTCACCTGGTACTGGAGTTCGGTCTGGCCCTTCCGGCGGCTATAGACGCCGTATGGGGGCCGGAGGAAGTTCTCTTCGATGGCCACGATGTCGCCGATGGCGCCGTCGTGGATGCGCTTCATGGTCTCCTGGAAGCCGAGGTCGTAGCGGCTCTGGAGGCCGGAGACGACGCAGAGCTTCTTCTGTGCGGCGAGTTTGAGGGCGTCCTCGAGCATCTTGATGCCGTAGGGGTCAATGCCGTGGGGCTTCTCGACGAAGACGTGTTTGCCCGCCTCGATGGCGGCCTTGGCGTGGAGGGGGTGGAACTTGGCGGCGTTGGCGATGCACACGGCGTCCACGTGCTTGAGGACCTCCTTATAGCCGTCGAAGCCGTCGAAGAGCCGGTCGTCGGGCACGTCCACCTGGTCGGGCTTCTGGTTCTTGAGGTGGTCGCGCTTGCCCCTGGCGCGGTCGAGGAACATGTCGCAGACGGCCACGAGCTTGACGCCTGGGTCCACGGTCATGGCGTCCATTGCGGCGCCGGCGCAGCGTCCCCCCGCCCCGATCATCCCGATCTTGATCGTGTCGGCGCCCTGGGCGTAGGCGCCGATGGGCGCGGCCAGATTGGCCAACGCCGCGCCCGAGGCGGCAATCGCCGAGGTCTTGAGGAAATCCCGCCGCGACGCGCCCTCTGAGTCTGATCGGGTTGCCGACTTCACTGCGGTCTCCTTTCGTACTCCCAGGTCCAAGTGGCTTCCGCGTCAGGCGCCGCATCAATCTCCCACGGCACCGTGGAATCGCAGCGAAGGGTGAGGCGTGAGATGATATCGCACCCGAGACTGATGTGGCGGCGCGGCATGAGCGGGTCGGGGTCAACCGGCGCAACGGCGCGGGTATGGAACGGCGGCAAGCCTGGAAGGCCGATGAGAACATAGAACCACTCCGGGCTTGTCGTTCTGCCATCAGCCGTTCGCATGGGGCGCGTTCTGCCGCAGGGCTGGCAGTCGAGCGCTTCGACGAACTGCCGGGGGACGATGCTGACAATGGCTCCGGTATCCCAAAGGGCCGGCCAGAGTCTCTCTCGTCCTCCCCGTTGGGCGAATCTCCCGGCAGGCGTCAGAAGCCGGACTCTCTCGATGATCGGAACGAAGTCAACAGTATCGGTTTGTGGAAAGATGCTCGACACGATGCGCCTACAGGCGAATCTCACCGGATAACACCCTCCAGCGGCGGGAAACCGAGGAGAGGAAATGGCTCTTCGGTTTCGACCTTCTCACGCACTTGGCAGACCGCGATTGCGCCTTCTCGGCGCGCAAGATCCTCAATTCGCGCGGCAAGCGCGAACTCGTCGGTGTCAGAGTCCACCACTGCCCCTTCGTGAATCGCCACGAACAGGCCGCGGTGGGTCTTGAGCAGTTCCGGCCTCAGCCGCTCGAAGGCAGCCAACTCGAGGTCCAGCTTGGCGTACGGCTCCGTCGCCTGCGCTGGCGGCTCATGGGGCAACGTCTTGGCCTGGGCCATGCGCAATCTCCCGAGCTTCAGGGACCCCGCAAGCCAACACCTGAATCATAGCCCGCGTTACCGGCTGTGTCAAGTCGCGCGCCGCCCGCGCGAGCGGAGCGGGCCGCTGCGAGGCCGCCTTGACTCGGCTCGCCGCTTGGCATATGCTGCGCGGCAATGGAAAGGAGACTCCGCATGGCGGCGATGACATCGAGGGAGCGGTTTCGGCGGATGTTCGCGCACCAGGAGGCCGACCGCGTGCCCGTCATTGACGGGCCGTGGGGCGCGACCATCGAGCGCTGGCAACGCGAGGGGATGCCGAAGGAAGTGTCCTTCGTGGACTTCTTTGGCCTCGACAAGGTGGCGGGCATCGGGGTGGACAACTCGCCCCGCTTCCCCCACAAGGTCATCGAGGAGACCGACGAGTATTCGGTCTACACGACCGGCTGGGGCGCGACGCAGCGGACGTGGAAGCACGCGGCCTCGACCCCCGAGTTCCTCGCCCACACTGTCGTGGACGCCGACTCCTGGCGCAAGGCCAAGGAGCGGATGACCCCCACCCGCGACCGAGTGAACTGGGAGCACCTGAGGAAGAACTACCCCGTGTGGCAGAAGGAGGGCTACTGGATCGAGGCCGGCTTCTGGTTCGGCTTCGACGTGGCGCACTCCTGGTTCGTCGGCACCGAGCGCGTGCTCATGGCCCTGGCCACAGACCCCGAGTGGGTGGTGGACATCTTCAACCACATGCTCGACCTGGACATCGCTCTGTTCGAGATGGTGTGGGACGAGGGCTATCGTTTCGACGCGATCCGGTGGCCCGACGACATGGGGTATAAGGGCCACCAGTTCTTCTCGCCGAAGATGTACCGCGAGCTGGTGAAGCCCGTGCATCGCCGTGCCATCGAGTGGGCGCACGCCAAGGGCATCAAGGCCGCGCTCCACTCGTGCGGGGATGTGAATCCCTTCCTGCCCGAGTTCATCGAGATGGGCCTCGACGGGTTGAACCCGCTCGAGGTGAAGGCGGGCATGGACCCCGTCGCCATCAAGAAGGCGTACGGGGACAAGCTGCTCCTCCACGGCGGCATCAACGCCGTGCTGTGGGACGACCTAGCGGCGATCACGGCCGAGATGCGGCGCGTGGTGCCCATCCTCAAGCGGGGCGGCGGCTACATCTTCTCCAGCGACCACTCCGTCCCGTCGTCGGTCAGCCTGGAGAACTTCCGCGCGATCACCGCCCTGGCGAAGGAGCTCGGCGCGTACGCGTGATTCCTGAGCAAGGAGGACGCCGATGTGCAGCGCAGATTGGCAGGTGGTCTCGCTGTCCGTCCTGCTCGCGGCCCTCGCGGGCTCGGCCGGGTGCAGGGTGCCGAGCGGGCCGAAGCCGGACTGCTCGAAGCTCACGTTCCGGGAGGTCAGCGCGGGGAAGGACTCGTTCTCCCTCACCTTGGTGGCTGCGGCGCGGCTGCTCGGCCGAGATGCCGACTATGAGACGGTCTTCGCCCTGTCCACGAATGCCTTCGCGCCGGACCTTCGCCCCGACGAGGAGTGTCGCTCTTCCTGGATGATGCGCGGCCGGGGCCAGTGCCTCGACCTGGTGGCGGCGCGCCTTGGTCTGGCCGTCCGCCCCCTTGGCGGATTCGCCGCACGGGGCTCTGGCCACCGCGTGCCCGTCGCCGAGGGGCTGAAGAGGGCCGCTGCCGCCGTCCGCCCCGCACTGGACAGAGGCGAGGTCGTCATCACGGACTCCGGCTGGTTGAAGGGGATGTTCTGCTCCTGGGGCGTGATCCTGGAGGCCACGGACGACGGCACGATGCGCGGCGCGACTCCCGAAGTGCCGAGCGGCAACTCTCTCGACCACGCCTGCTCCTTCTGGGCGCTCTCGCCTGCCAAGCCCACGCTCGGCGAGCACGAGGCGGACCTCGAGGTGCTCCGCCGCGCCAGGGCTCGGATTGGGGGCGACAAGGAGCCTTTCCTCCCCGATTCTCTCGCCTGCGGTCTGCCCGCCGTTGGCGCACCCGCCGTCCCCGGGGCAGTCGTCTGGGGTCTGAAGGCGATGGATGGCTGGATCGCCCAGATGGAGAGGCCCCACTTCCAGGAGGATGACCCGGGCTCCTCGGCCGGCAACGCGCGCCTGTGTGCCCTGTTCGCTCTTGAAGGGGCCAAGGCGGCCGCGTCGTACCTGCGCAAGCGAAGCCCCGCGTTCCCGCCGCCGGCCCGCCCGAACCTTGAGAGTGCCGCGAGGCACTACGAACGTATCGCCGCGCTCCTCGAACCCTTCGCCCTCTGGGAGAAGGGCAAGGGCTACCGGGCGGGTGAAGGCTCCAGCGAGGCGCTCACGGGCAACCCGGCGAAGCAGAAAGAGCACGCCGACAAGGTGCTGCGCCGCGTCAAGGCGGAGCTTGCCGACGCCGCGCGCGCGTTGGGCGATGGCCTGAACGCGGCGGACGTGGCGCCAGGGCAGGTTCGCGATGACACCCTGGCGGCTCTCGCCGCCAAGGAGTGGACAGAGGAAGGCGTGCCATACCTGGGCGCGGGTGTTCCACTGGCGCACGTCCTGGCGCTCCGTAAGTTGGGGACGCCGGCCTCGTTCTCCGACTTTGCGGCCGCGAGCGGCTGGGCATTCAGCTTCGGCTACGCCTATGACGGCCTGCGGACCGCGTCCATGGCCGTCTGCGGCGACCCCAAGGGCGACGGACCCTATGAGGTGTTCCGCTGGCTCACCGAGCGCCTCGGCTATGCCTACGAGGGCGTGCCCGTCAGGGACGAGGAGCGCTTCTGGGCGTTCGTCAAGGGGCACGTGGACGCAGGGCGCCCCATCCTCAGCGAGCACCTTGACGGCGGCCTGATCTGCGGCTACAGGGAGAAGGCAGGCACGCGACAGGTGTGGTTCGACGGCCCGGTCGGCCGCGGTTGGCTCGCACTCAAGAACATTCAGCCGACCTGGGCATACGTGCTGACGCGCAAGGGGCCGGCGTTGGACCGCAAGCAGTTGTGCCGTGATGCGCTCCGGCGGGCTGTCCAGAAAGCCTCGCCGCACGAGTGGCAAGGGATCCCCCAGGGCCTGGCGGCGCTGGAGGCGTACCGCGCCGACGTGGCGGACCCGAAGAAAGCATTCGACGGGGGCGAACGCGGCTGCTGGTTCTGCTGGGGGGCGTTTGAACGGCTGAGCGCGCGGAAGTGCTGTGCGGAATGGCTGAAGTCCGCGGCCGATGTCCTGGGCGGGGATGCCCGTGTGCCGCTGCTTGCCGCCTCGGGCCACTACCGAAAGGCTTTCGAGCTTTACGATCGCTACCGCGCGGCGGCCGGCGCGGGGGAGCGCTCGGACCTCAGCCTTCAGGCACGTGCCCGAACGCCGGAGCGCATCGCCGCGCTCCTGCCCCTCATCGATCAGGCCATTGCCGAGGAGCGCGCCGGCATCGAGGAGATGAGGAAGGCGCTGGCCGCGGCGCCGTGAGTGGCTGCGATGATCATCGGGCAGGAATCAGGGCGAGATGATGCGGTCCTGGCCCTCGGGCCAGACGCGCTGGAAGTGCCTCACGTTGAACGTGACAAGTCCATCCACATTCAGTCTGGCTGCGACACAAGCGATCAGGGCATCATAGATCACCGCGCCGGGAAGGCCCAGGTCAGCCACCCGCTGGATCGTCTGCCTGTAGTCTGCCTCCGTAAGCTCCACAATCCGTACATGTGCGGTGCCCTCAGTCAACACGCGGCAGGCGTGGCCGGGCGAGATGCGCGGGTACACGGGCAACACAGTGAGCGTCGTGTACGATTCCACCAGCGTGTGGGCGGTGATGGCGGCTTCGATCTCCCCCCGTTTGGCTCTGCCGAGCCAGGGCAACGCCCGGGCATGGTTTGGGTGCCTGGCCTCGAGGGCCGGAGCCACAACCGAGGCATCAAGGAGATAGGTCACGATTCGTCCATCCCCAGAATCTGGCGGATCCTCTCCTCGCGTACCTTCTCGATGATGTTCGTCACATCCCCCGTGACCCTCTCGGCGACGTGTACCAGAATGCCATCCCTTACCTCTAGATGCGCGTCGTCGTCCTCCGCCTCAAGAGCTATGCGCCCTGCCTCCTCTACCAGCTTCACTCTTGTGCCAGGCTCAAGGCCGAATCTGTCCCGGATAGGCTTCGGGATCAGCACGCGCCCGAAGTCATCTACCTTGCTGGTCGCCACGTTGCCTCCTTCCTCCTCACATCTATTGGCATTATATGGCGCCAATTGGCAACTGTCAATGCCAATTCGTTAGGAGACGCCGATGCGAAGATTGCCTCTGTTGGGCGGCCTCCTCGTGGCGTTCACGGTCGCGCGGGGCGGGGAGGAGGCGGCGGACAGGTTTGCGCGGGCGGCCCAACGCCTCGCTGAGGCGGTCAGCGCCGCCGACCCGGCGTTGCTGCGGCGCGACCTGGGAAAGGAGATGTCGGACTTCCTGACAGTCGAGAAGGCCAAGCCGCTCCTCGACGGCCTGGCGGCGGAGTACGGCAAGGTGCTGAGGCTGGACCCCCCTCAGCTCTTCCCAGGCAACCAGGCCGTGTGCGTGGCCCGCTGCGAGCGGGGGGCGCTCGACATCAAGTTCGCCCTCGACGCGCAGGACAAGGTCGTTAGCCTATGGTTCGGGCCCCACGTCCCGCCGCTGCCCGTGCCAGAGAAACACGAGACCGTGCTCTCGCTGCCCTTCAAGGGGCGATGGCTCGTCGCCTGGGGCGGCGACACGAAGGAACTCAACTACCACCACAACGTCCGCAACCAGCGCTTCGCCATCGACTTCCTCGGGGCCGATGCGGAGGGCAGGACCCGCACGGGCGCGGGGACGAGGAACGAGGACTATCTGTGCTTCGGCCGCGAAATCCTCGCCCCCGCCGACGGGGTCGTGACCGAGGCAATTGACGGCGTGCGCGACAACGTGCCCGGCTCGATGAACCCCCTCTCCGCCATCGGCAACGCCGTCATCATCCGGCACCGCGAGCACGAGGTCTCGCTCCTCGCCCACTTCAAGCAGGGCAGCGTGAGGGTGCGAGCCGGAGACAAAGTGAAGAAGGGCCAGGTGCTCGGCCTGTGCGGCAACTCGGGCAACTCCTCCGAGCCGCACATCCACTTCCACCTTCAGAACACCCCCATCCTCCAGGATGGCACGGGCATCAAGTGCCTCTTCGACAGGGGCGTGGTCACGCGGAAGGGCGCCACGGCGGTCCAGGCGCCCTGCTCGCCCATCAAGGGCGACATCGTGGCCAGCGAGTGACCAGGATGAGCCCGGGCGAAGTCCTCTTCACCGCCGAGCAGATCGCCGCTCGCGTGGCGGAACTGGCGGCGCAGGTGCGCCGCGACAGCGGCGGGCGGCTGCTGACCATTCTGGCGATCCTCCACGGCTCCGTCGTCTTCCTGGCCGATCTCCTCAAACACCTCGACGGCGTGGCGAGGGTGGAGCGGGTCGAGGCGTCGAGCTACGGCGATGGCACGGAATCGAGCGGGAACGTGGCCCTGAACGGCTCCAAGCAGCTCGACCTGGCCGGCCGCGACGTGTTGATCGTGGATGACATTGTGGACACGGGGCGGACGCTGGCCGCGGTGCGCCGTGCGGTGGAGGCCAAAGGGCCGCGGTCGGTGCGCACGTGTGCGCTGCTCGACAAGCCGAGCCGCCGGCAGGTGGCCGTGGGACTCGACTACTGCGGCTTTGTCGTGGGCGACGTGTTCGTGGTCGGCTATGGCCTCGACCACGCGGGCCGCTACCGCGACCTGCCTCACATCGCCCGCCTGGGCGGGAAGCCATCGGGCTGAAGCGGCGCCGCGGGAGGGCAAGATTGCCACCAAGATTGCCACTGCGCGCTACAGGAGGTGGCCATCTTGACTTGGCAACGTCCTTCTGACACTCGTAGTCACAAGCCAAGCCATGTCAAGCACATGCGTAGGGAACCGCCCCCTGCCTCGAATGGCGTGGAGATAAGGGCACCGAGCTGGCCGCGGAGAAAGACGAAGACTGCCTAACCCGCATTTCTCACCACCTCGTGTGGGAGCGAGCCAACAACCCTGTCATTCCGAGCCTGTCGAGGAACCTTTCAGGGGGAGGCGAGCGACGTGACGGAGTACACTGCGTCACCGAGGTCTCCCCCCTGACCAGAAGGGCCTCGTGAGCGTGCCCCGGTGCTGGGGGAACTCCCTCTGATACCATTCAAGCTCGCCGCCGTAGAGCTTCTGGAGCTGCTCGGGGCTGGTGGTCGGCGGGCTGCCCATGAGGAATTCGCCCGCGGGGATGAGGACGAAGGCCATCTTGACGCCGCCTCCGAGATCAATGTCCTGCTCGACGGGCACCCCGAGGGCCTTCGCGGTCTCCTCCTGGCGGCGCTTGGCCTCGGCCGCATCGAAGGGCCACTCGCTGTACACCTTCCACGCCGCCGTCTTCGCCTCGGGCGGTGGAGCCGCCTGCGCACCTGCAGGCAGGTCAGGGGCGAGAACCACACGGAACCCGATGTAGCCGTCCCGGCACCCGGGCAGGCACGCGTACCGGTAGGCGGTGCGAACGCTCCACGGAGCGCCGCCCCAGGACCCGCCGCGAAGCACGCGTGCCGACCCCGCGGGTGCGCCTCTGGGGTCGGACTGTGCGCCGGCGGCATACTTGTCGAACCAGTCTTCACACCATTCCCAAACGTTAGCCGCCGTGTCGCACAGGCCCCAGGTGTTAGGCTTCTTGGTTCCGACAGGAGCTGTGGACTTGACCCCGCAGCAGGCGAAGTCGGCAAGGTTGGAGGTGTCATCGCCCCAGTAGAACTCGGTGGGGGTGCCAGCGCGGCAGGCGTATTCCCACTCGGCCTCGGTGGGGAGGCGAAGGGTCTTGCCCAGTCTCCCGCCGAGCATCTTTGCGAAGCTGCTGGCCTGATTCCAGTCCACGTTCTCCACGGGGTAGCTTGGCTTGTCCTTGTTCGCGCTTGGGTTGGTCTGCGTGATGGCCATGAACTGTTCTTGCGTGACCTCGGTCTTGGTCATCCAGAAGGGGCGGCTTAGGTTGACGCGGTGCTGGGGGAACTCTCCTTCGTATTCTTCAAGTTTCCCGCCATAGGCGGCCACGAGCTTCTCAGGGCTTGTCGTCGGCGGGCTGCCCATGAGGAACTCGCCGGCGGGGATGAGGACGAAGGTCATCTTGACGCCGCCGCCGAGAGCGATGTCCTGCTCGATGGGGACGCCGAGGGCCTTGGCCGTCTCCTCCTGGCGGCGCTTCGCCTCCGCGGCGTCGAAGGGCCATTCGCTGTACACCTTCCACGCCCCGGCCTTCGGCGCCTCCGCGCCCTCTGGCTTGAGCCGGCGCAGGCGAATGGAGCGAAGCGCTGCCGGCTCATCCCACGTGAAGAGCGCTAGGGGCGTGAGTTTGGCGTCGGCGATGTCGGCGCGCAGGCTCAGCGTGTGCCCGGCTGTCGGGAAATCAATGACCTTCTCCCCCTCGACCCAGACCTGGACCGTGCCCCGGCATACCCGAAGGAGGACCTTGCACCACTGCCTTGAGGGGAGCGACACTCCTCGGCGGGTACTGATCGGGTTCTTCTCCTCTCCGTCCACACAGCTTACCCAGGCTGCATGCACACCCTGGAAGTGCAGTGTGGCCTGCGAGGCGGCCACCGGGAAGACAATGTAGCAGCAAGCCCAAGGGCCCCGCAGGGCCTTCGTCTCCAATCCCAGCTCGTAATCGTCGGTCGGAAATCTGCCGGTCCAGACGATCGCGTTCATTCGCGCCGCGCTGTCGAGGAGGATCTGCCCCTTCTCCACCTTGGCCTGGCAGCCCTTGGCCGCGTAATGCCCCTCAGACACACGCCAGCCGTTCAACGTCTTCCCGTCGAACAACTCCTCCCACGGCCCCCAGCGCGCATCGTCGTCGGCTGCCGGGGCAGCCGCCTGCGCGCTCGGCGGTAGTTCGGGGGCCAGAACAACACGGAACCCGATCTCGTTGCGCCTCTGCTTGCCATTCTCCAGGGCGCGGTACGCCGAGCGAAGACCTTTTGGATAGCGGTCCCAAGAACCGCCGCGGAAGGCGCGGAGCTCGCTGGTGGCAGCGCCTCTGGGATCAGCCTGCGCGTCACCCCCATACTTGCCCAGGCAGTCCTCGCACCACTCCCAGACATTGCCAGCCATGTCGTAGATCCCCCAGGGGTTGGGTCTCTTGAGCCCCACCGGCTCTGTAGAACCGCCGCCGACTCGGCAATAGGCGCCCACTTCAGCCTTGTCGTTGCCGAAGTAGAACTCGGTGGCAGTCCCTGCCCGACACGCATACTCCCATTCCGCCTCGGTGGGGAGCCGAAACGACTTGCCCAAACCCTTGCTGAGGCCCTCCGTGAACCCGCTGGCTTCACCCCAGTCCACGTTTTCCACGGGGTTCTTCGGCTTGTCCTTGAATATGCTGGGATTGGCTCCGAAGATCGCCATCCATTGCTCCTGCGTTACTTCGTATTTGCCGATCCAGAAGGGACGGCTGATCCTGACTCGGTGCTGGGGGAACTCTACCTCGTAGTCTCTTGCCAAGGGGCCATAGGCCGCCGCGAGCTTCTCCGGGCTTGTCGTCGGCGGGCTGCCCATGAGGAATTCGCCGGCGGGGATGAGGACGAAGGTCATCTTGACGCCGCCGCCGAGATCAATGTCCTGCTCGACCCCGACGCCGAGGGCCTTGGCGGTCTCCTCCTGGCGGCGCTTGGCCTCCGCCGCGTCGAAGGGCCACTTCGTGTAGACGGTCCACTTGGGGGAAGGCGGTGTTGGGTGTTGGGTGGTGGGGGTTGGGGGGCCGGAAGGGGGGAGTGCGGAATGCGGAATGCGGAGTGCGGAGCG
>VGYV01000113.1 GCA_016872855.1 Planctomycetota bacterium | reverse complement strand
TCTTGTCCCCAGTGAGGGCGCCGCCGAATCGCTGAAAGCTATTTAGCCCGCATCTCCGCCGAAGCCAACGCGTTCAGCCGGGGGATACCCCCCCTCTCCCTTGGGGAGAGGGCTGGGGTGAGGGTGCTTGTGTCCCCGGCGGGCCCAGGGCAGGCACCCTCACCCCGGCCCTCCCCCCGAGGGCTGATCTTTGCCCACATCTTATGGGGGCTGCGGTTTAGCCCCCGAATGGGGGCGTTTGAGCCGTAGCCCAGGGCGACCGAAGGGAGCCCTGGGAGAAGGCCCCCCAGCATAGAGCCCCCGAAGTGGGGCGATTCAACGGGCGTGAAACGCCCCCTTCGGGGGCTTGGACGGGGGGCCGCCCGCTCCCAGGGCTCCCTTCGGTCGCCCTGGGCTACGGCTGGCTCGCCCGCGTTCGCGGGCTACAAGGCCCCGAGATGTGGGCAAAGATCAGCCCCGAGGGGGAGGGGGCAAGCCCCCCTCTCGCCAGACTGGGCTACGGCGTTGCCTTCTTCTTCGGGATGGGCGGCGTGGTCTTCTTCGCGGGCGCCTTCTCCTTCGGGGCGGGCTCGGGCTCGGGCTTCTCGCGCGAGAGGGCCAGGGTGCAGAGGAAGTCGAGGCACGTCTGGATGGCAACGTCCGTGTTCGTGATGCTGTCCTCGCCGTCGCCACAGATGCGGAGACTGGCGGCGAGCGGCCCCTTCGCTCCCACCCAGTTGGCGGCGGAGGGGCGCTCGGCGCCGCGGGTGATCCGCAACTGGAGCATCGCGTCGCCCACGACGAAGCGGTACTTCAGCCGCGCGTTCACCACGTCCAGCAGGGCGTAGAGGAGGTTCTGCTGGGCCGTCACGAGGTCGCGGGCGCGCACCAGGCGGTAGCCGGCGTCGTAGTCGTCCACCCCAATGTCGAGGAAGGCCACGGCCTTGTCCTTCTCGACTGCGGCCTGGATGACGGCGCTGCCGGCCTCGCTGAAGGGCTTGGCGCCGCGGGCCTTCCTGTCCGCGTAGGCGTCCCAGTGGTAGTCGAAGTTGCGATCCAGCTCAACCCCATTCTCGGTGGTCGCGGCGCCGGCGCGCAAGCCATGGGGGTTGAGGACGGGGAGGAGCTTGAGCCGCACGCGGTCGAGGAGCCAGGGAATCTTGGGGTCGTTCTCGGGGTTGTCCAGCAACACCTCGGCCAGGCGGTTGAGGGCGACGGCGCCGAGCCAGTCGCCGCCGCGCAGCCCGGCGGCGAGGACGACGAGCGGGCCCTCCTTCGCGCCCAGGCTGTAGCTGTAGACGAACGCCTTCTCCTCGGCTCCGCCCTCGAATGCCTTGGCGAGCTTGCGGTCGGAGCGGTCCACCAGGTCGTCGAACCACTTCAGCACGTCCTCGTAGTCGGGCTTGCTGGGCATGTAGCGGGCGTAGCGGGGGCCGGAGCCGAGTGCGCGTGCGAGGAAGATGAGCTTGTTCTTCGCCCCGGGGTCGCGGCCGGCGCGGCCCGTCGGCGTGATGAGGTCCATCACGGCCATGTGCCCGCCGAGGTTCACGTCGAGGAGCGCCGAGTTCTTTGTCGAGTGGTCGGTGGCGAGGAGCTTGGCGTCCTCGCCCTCCTTGGGCTGGCCGGCGATGTAGCGGGCGAGGAACTGCTTCTCCTTGCGGCTGCCGAACCAGGGGACTCGGGACTCGGCGGGGAAGCCGGCGGTGAAGCCCTCCTCGCGGACGATGCGGAGGGTGGTGGGCTCCTTGAACTTCGTCTCGTCGGCCACCTCGCCCTTGATGTGCGAGTAGGCCAGGGTGTCCAGGACCACGGTGCCGCCGCCGCGGGCGAAGGGCGTGGCCACGGGGTCGCCGCCCATGAAGAAGATGCCGCCGTGGAGGATGACGATGCGGGCTTTGCACTTGCTGTGGACGGTCATCTGGTCGCCCAGCTCCTCGACCATCAGGCGGTCGGCCAGCAGCGCCTTGATCTCCTTCGTCTCGGGGGCGCTCGCGTCGTCCGTGAGCAGTTGCGTGAAGGGCACGGGCGCGACGAGGGGGAACAGCTCGTCGTCGGGGCGGCCAGCGCCCACCAGGTAGCCGAGCTTGGGCCACACATCCTTCACCAGCTCGGTGACCCTGGCGTAGGCGGCGAGGCGGCCGCCGCGGCGGACCTCGAAGAGCTCGCCTTTGGCCACCTCCTTCTCGATGCGGATGGCAACCACGTGGCCGGCATCCGCGTGGGCGCGGACCTTGAGGGGCTCCTTGCCCTTCTCCTTGGGCGGCTCCTTCTCGTCGTCGGCCTTCTCGGCCGGCGGCTCGTCCTCGGCCGCCCGGAGCCGCGGCGCGGCCGCGGCCAACGCCAGCAGGCCAAGGCCACAGGCCAGCCAGACACTCGCGGCTCGGCTTCTCATCGCAGGCTCCTACGGCGCCGTCTCCTCCTTCTCGTCCGAGGCCGAGCCGATGAGCGGCGCCGGCTTGGCGCCGAAGAACCGCGCGCCCGCGCGCGCGGCCAGGCACGCCCCCGCGCCGATCACCGCCGCGTCCCACAGCCGCAGGCACAGCAGGTAGGCCATGCACATCGCCGAGTCGTAGCCCAGGAGGGCGAACGTGCCGATCAGCCCCCCGTCGAGCATCCCCACCCCACTTGGCGTGAGCTGCACCGAGAGGAGGAGCTGTCCCGCCGCGAAGATCAGGCACAGCTTGCCCAGGCTCAGCGGCGCGTGGCCACCGAACCCGCTGAGGAGGAAGAAGCCCAAAGGCTTTGCGAACACGGTCGCGTGAGAGACCAGCAACGCCCCGAACGCCGCGAGCGACGCCCCGCGCTCCTCGCAGAACGTCCGCGACACCTGGTCCTCCATCGCCGCCGCCCGCCGCCACAGCCGCGCCATCGGACGCCGCAGCGGACGGAACCACGCCAGCGCCCGAACCACCCGCGTCAGCGGCCGACGCCGCCGAACGAGTGACACCCACAGCACGGCCGAGAACCCAAGCAACAGACCCGCCACCGCCACCATGGCCATCCCTCCCACACGATTCGGCGGGCTGAAGAGCGCGAACTCCGGCTCGAGGGCGGCCACGACCGCACTGAAGGCGAACACGACCATGAAGCTCAGGAACTCGAGGTACTTGCTCAGCAGCACCGTGCCCGCCACCTGGTGGTACGGCAGCGAGGCCAGCTTCCCAACGTAGGCGATCCGCAACGGCTCACCACCCAGATACGTCGAGGGCGTCACCATGTTCCCGGCCTGCCCCACCGTGATGCCCCCGAAGAGCGTGAGGAACGGCACACGGTGGCCGATGGGACGGCCCAGGAGGTCCCACGCAACCGACTGAGCCAGAAGCGTGAGCAGCGTGAGCGCCGCCACGACCGCGAAGGCCCACGGCCCCGCCCGCTCCACCGCACGAAGCGTGCCCTCGGGACCCACCACCCACACGATGCCGAACAGCAGCAGCACGGTGATCGGCAGCACGATGGCAAAGCTCAGGGCGCGGCGCACGGCACTCGGTGCCTCCACCCAGGAAGTCTCCAGGCCCCCAAAGGGTACGCCACGGCGGCCCAAATGTCAAGGCAGGATAGGGCCGGCGGCGTTGACGCACGCTCCGGCGCGCGCTATAATCCCCACACACTCGCCCCAACCCCCGGCGAGGAAAGGGGACGACTGTGAGCGCCGCTCTCGCAAGATGCCTTGCCATTGCCTGCCTGGCGGCCATTTGGCTTGCCCCTCTCGGCCCCAGCGCGCGCGGGGCCGAAGCACCCCCTGCGGCAGAGCCGCCTGCTGCCGTGCAGCTCCCCCTCCCCCCCCTGCCCCCCCTGGCGCCGCCCGGGCCGCCTCCCGCCGATCCCCACCCCGCGCTCTACCGCGCCCCAGGCACGATGGCCGACGGCCACCTCCTCGCCCTCGCCGCCGAGCCGGTCACGCCCCTCCTCAAGAGCGGAAAGCCCACCACCATCAAGGTCCGGCCCCACGACATCGTGCAGGCCCCAGGCGACCCCAAGCCCATCGAGGGAACGATCACCGACGAGCCCGATGGGAGAATCTCCTTCCGCGACATCAAGGGCATCGCCCACCCGAAGAACCCTCTCACCATCGCCGACCTCTTGGTCTTCCAGCGCCAGGCGGCCACCGTCCCACTCGTTGTCCGCGAGCGCTCCCAGAAGGCCGGCGCCAGCGCACCTGCGCACCTGGCACTTGCCCAGGACTGCCTCGACGGCGGCTTCCTCGCGGAGGCCGAGGCAGAGCTCAAGCGCGCCCTGGAACTCGACCCCAGCCTCCTCGCTGCCCACCTGAAGCTGGCCGACCTCTGCGTGGCCCAGACCCGCCGCGACGACGAGGTGGCGGTCTACCAGGCCGCCCTCGCAGCGGGGGCCGACGCCCCCGAACTGCGCGAGCGCCTCGCCCTCCGCTGTCTCGAACTCGGCCTCTTCCGCCTTGCGGGCCAGCACTTGGCCCAAGCGCGGAAAGCCGCCGAGCCTGCCGCCGCTTCGCGCCTGCTGCGCCTCGAAGCGGAAGCGCGCCTCTTCGGTGGCGACGCCACCGGCCCGCTCCTCAGGCAACTGGCCGAGGCCGCGTCCGCCGACCCCGCAGCGGCCAACCTCCTGGCCCTCGTCAACCTCCTGGACGACCGCACCGAGCCGGCCCTTGCCGCCCTCAGCAAGGTCGCCGAGGCACCCGACCCGCCCGCCAGCGCCCTGAACAACCTGGGCGCGCTGCTCTTCAACGCAGGGGAACGCGAGAAGGCGCTCGCCCAGTTCGAGGCCTGCCGCCGCGCCGCCCCCCGTCACACCAAAGCTATTGCCAACGCCGCCCTCGCGTGCGCTGCACTCGGAAGGCTGGACGAAGCCCAAGGCCTCCTCGCGGCCATCGCGACGCCGCCGGACCGCTCGGTCGGCTACCATCTAGCCGCAGGCTATGTCCACGAATGCGCCGGCAAGCCCGACGCCGCTCTCGCCGCCTACCAGCAAGCGCGAGCGCTCGACCCCGGCTGCCTCTACGCCGTGAGCGGCGTGGCCCGCTGCCACCTCGCCCGCGGCGACGCCCAGGCCGCCGCCGAAGCCTTCGCGCAGGCCCGCCTCGTCGCCCCCGCCGACCCTGCGGTGCCCCGCGGCCTCGGCATCTGCCACTACAGGGCGGGCCGATTTGCCGCAGCGGTCGACACCTTTCGCCCGCTCGCCGCCCGCGAGGGCGCCGACCCCCTCGACCTCGTGCGCCTCGCCATCGCCCTGCTCCACCAGCCCGACGGCCTCAAGGACGCGACTCAGTGGCTCGACCGCGCCCTGGCCGCGGCCCAGCCCCCCGACCCTTACGCCCTGGCCGCCTCCGCCTACGCCGCCCACGCCGGGGGCGACGCGACCCGCGCCGAGGACCGCTTCCGCCAGGCCCGCCGAGCGACCGCCGCGCCCGACGCCGCGAAGTACGCCGCCGCGGCACTCGAACGCCTCGCCGCCCAGCGCGGCGAGGAGGTCACCCTCGTCCCCTTCGGCGCCGGTCGCCTCCCAGAAGGCTGGCGAGCCACAGGCGAGGGCAGCCCTGCCCCAGAGCTCCGCCAGGACGAGGTGCGCTTCGACGCCCTGGCACCCGCCGCCAACGAGAGAGCCGTCACCTGCACCGTCCCGCTCACTCGGCCGGCGGAGAAGGGACCCGCCCTCCGCCTCGCCCGGTTCGATGTCGCCGCCCACGTGCCCCTCACCAACGATGCCGCGGTAGGCGTCCTGGTCGGCGCAGGCTCCACCACCCTCCAGCTCGCCCTCCGCACCACCCGCCAGCCCCAGCTCAGCCGCCGCCTCGCCTACCGCATCATCCGCGACGGACAGGCCCCCACCGCCTGGGCCGACCTCCCCGGCACCATCGCCCTCGAACGCCTGCGCCTCGGCCTCGGCCCCAGCACCCGCGCGCCCGAGGCCCTCGACGTCTACCTCAACGGCAAGCCCCACGGCGACCCCCTCCCACTCGACGCCCTCAAGGACCCCCCGCCCCAGCTCACCATCGGCTTCTTCGTTGCCCCCGAACCCCAGCAACAGTGCCTCTTCGTCGTCCGCGACCTCGAACTCGTCTGGAAGAAGCAGTAGCCCCCCTCACCTGCCCCACCCGCGCGCCTGCCCCCGTCAGATGGCCAACCTTGGCCGCCTGTTCCCCCGGGCGGCCCCGGCGGAGAACGTCATAACGCCTTGTTCGTCAGTATCTTACAGCGTTCCGGCCCCCGGGGGGCCACAGGTGGGTGGCCAATCTCCCCGCCTGTGCATTTGGCCATCTGTAGGCCGAGGTGTGATGGGCGTAAAGCCATATGATTGCAGTACTTATGGCAGTGTCGCAGGCATGGCGCCCCCGCGACAGGTGGCCAACTGGCCGGGATGGTTCCCCCGCCTCGGCTAGGGGCCAGGGGGCTGTGACCGCAGGGCGGAGCGGAGCTGGGCGCTCAAGGCGTCGGCCTCGGCCCCCGTGCCCGGCATGGCCTTGAGAAGCTGCCCGGACCGAAAAAGACACCCGCTGTCTTTTTCTGGACCCGCATCGTCACCGATACCATAAGTGCTTGTGGTTTATCATCTTATGCTGTTCTACGCTGTTGAGAGTGGAAAAAAGACAGCGGGTGTCTTTTTTACACAAGCCTCTACGATATCCAGGTCATATGGAAGGCGACGACGACCCACTTGCCGTGGAGCTTCTTCAGCGTGGCCTCGTGGCCGCTTGCGGCCAGGTTCCCCTCCCAGTCCGCGATCGTCGCCGTGGCCGTGGTGGGCGACTCAACCTTGACGGCGAGCCCCGTGACGTTCACGAACCCGTGCCGGATCTGGCGCGAGCGGAGGACGAAGCCGGGGTGCCCGTAGTACCCCTGGCTCGCGAAGTGTTCCTTCGGCGGAGGCGCGTCGCCGTCATCCGCGCCTTCAGGCCGCTCCCTCTCCACGATCACGATGGCATCCTGGCCGCCCGAGGTGGCAAAGAGGACGGAGAAGACGGCTTGCCGTATCTCGTGGAGGTCGTCACCCCCCTTGTGCTTCGGCGTCAGGGGATTGGGGTCCTGGCCGTCGGGCACGCCGTCGCCATCGGAGTCCGCCTCCTTGAGGTTGGTTCCGAGGCGTGCCTCGACGAGGTCCGGCAGGCCATCGCGGTCGGCGTCGGCCGCGAGGTCCTTCAGCGTGGTCGCGAGCTTCCGGCCGTCGAGAGCGACGCGGACCGAACCGCCCTTGACCTCGAGCTGGCACTCCGGCTCCTTGTCGCGTGTCTCTGGCAGCGGCAGGTTCAGGAGGATGGGCTGGGCCCACTGGCCCTTGCCCAGCGAGGCCGTGAGCCAGAGGTCCTCCTGCCCGAATCGCTTCCAGGCGAAGGCGGCCCACTCCTTGCCCTGTTCGTCCGTGGCGCGCGCCAGAGGCTTCAGGTCGTGTGGGACGAAGTGGTCAATGGCATAGTCGTGCCTGCCGAAGCGGAAGGGGGGCGGCTCGGCGAAGCGCTTGCGGCTCCAGGCCTCGAAGCGGCCGATGGCCTCGACGGCCTCCTTCGTCCCGATCTCCCCCAGGGCCACGAGAGCGTGCATCTTGAGCTGGCGGCTCAGGCCGTGGGTAGTCAGGAACTCCTCGATGACGGCGATGGCCTGGGTCGAGCCGTCCTTGCGGAGCTCACGGATGGCCTTGAGGCGGGCATCGCTCTCGGGCACCCGCAGGCCGTAATGCTCGTCCTTCTCTGCGAGAAGGGTCTCTTTGAGCTTCGCCAGCTCCGCCCCTTCCGTGGCGAGTCCGAGGGCGCACAGCACCCATACGAGCGTTCGGCGAGACATCTGCATTCCTCCTGTCATGACCCCCTCCGAAGTGGACGCTAGGCTTCACTTCTTGCGTTCAGGGCCTTTCTTCTTGGGGGGCGGGGCGGGGCTGTCGAAGAGGGGCGGGACGAGTTCCTTGTTCCAGGCGTCGTAGGCGGCGACGAGGCGCTTCACGACGTCCGGCTGGGCGTCGGCGACGTTGGTGGTCTCGCGCGGGTCGGCCTCCAGGTCGTAGAGCATGGGGTCGCCGAGGCCGGTCTTGACGATCTTCCAGCGGCCTTCGCGCACGGCGTAGCTCGTCCCGCCGCCCGTGCGCCAGAAGAGGCGTTCGTGGGGCGGCGTCGCCTTCTCGCTCAGGACGTGCGGCAGCAGGTTCACCCCGTCAATCTTGCGGTCAGCGGGTAATTGGGCGCCAGCCGCGGCGGCCGCTGTGGCGAAGAGGTCGAGTGAGATGACGGGCTGCGCGTAGTCCTTCCCCTCGGGCAGGCGGTCGCGCCACTGGACGGCGAAGGGGACTCGGATGCCGCCCTCGTGGAGCGCGCCTTTGCCGCCGCGAAGAATGCCGTTGGTTGCGCCGTAGCGGGTAGGGCCGCCGTTGTCGCTCAGGAAGAAGACGAGGGTGTCGCTCTCCAGCTTCAGTTCGCGCAGGGCTGCGAGGAGGAGGCCCACGCCATCGTCGAGCGCGCTCATCATGGCGGCATAGGCCCGGCGGCTGGGGTCCTCGATCTTGGGGAAGCGGGCGAGATACTTGTCGGGGGCCTCGAGCGGCGTGTGGGGCGCGTTGTAGGCGAGATAGAGGAAGAACGGCTTGGCCGCGTGGCGGCGGACGAAGGCCGCGGCCTCGCGCGAAAAGGCATCGGTCAGATACTCCTTCTCCTCCACTGGCTGGCCGTTGCGCTCGATGGGGATGAGGTACTCGCGGGTCTCGCCGGCGGGGTTGGCCTTGAAGTAGTTGTGGCCGCCGCCGACGAAGCCGAACTGCTCGTCGAAGCCGCGCTTGAGGGGGTGGTGTTCGGGCGCGGCGCCGAGGTGCCACTTGCCCACGATGCCCGTCACGTAGCCCGCCTGCTTGAGCACCTGGGGCAGGGTGATTTCGCTCACTGGGAGGCCGGCCTTGTGGTCGCTGGGGTCGTAGCGCGGATTGTTCTCATGGCCGAAGCGCTGCTGGTATCGCCCCGTGAGCAGCCCGGCCCGCGTGGGGCTACAGAAGGGGTGCGACACGAGGCCGCACGTGAACCGGACGCCATGCTTGGCGATGGAGTCCAGATTCGGCGTCGGGATGTCCTCGCACCCCATGAACCCCACGTCGCCCGACCCCAGGTCGTCGGCGAGGATGAAGATGATATTCGGCTTCCGCGCCGCTGGGGGCGGCTCGGCCCCGAAGGCCGCTCCGCCTCGCGCGGCAAGCACGCCCGCCAGTCCTGCAACAGTGGCCTCCACGAACTCGCGGCGTGTCTGTCCTCTCGCCATTGCCTGCTCCTCAGGGTTCAATGCGCTCCCCTCGCTGATAGGTGAACGGAGTCGCGGGCGCCGCGATGCCTTGCTCCCAAAGGGAGCACAGTTGGTTGCCGGCGGCTTCAGCCGCCGGACTCCGGCGCCAAACCAGTGAAGTCCCGAAGGGACGACAGAAAGGGGCGGGCCGCCTCGTCGGAGCCTCTGCCGTCCCTTCGGGACTGGGCCATGTGTGCGCCCTGCTCCGGCGGCTTCAGCCGCCGGACTCCGGCGCCAAACCAGTGAAGTCCCGAAGGGACGACAGAAACGGGCGGGCCGCCTCGTCGGAGCCTCTGCCGTCCCTTCGGGACTGGGCCATGTGTGCGCCCTGCTCCGGCGGCTGAAGCCGCCGGCAACCTACTCCTGTCCCTTCGGGACTGGGCCATGTGTGCGCCCTGATCTGCTGACCCTTCGGGACAGTGATCTTGCTCCTTCACTCACGGGCGCGGGGTGAGCACTTTGCCCAGGGCCTCGATGCGTGCCGTGCCCTCAGAGAGGGTGGGGCAGAGCCAGCCGCCCTCGTCGTGCTCGTTCCAGGCATAGATGATAACCGCCTGGGCGGGGCACGCAAGCGGGTTCTCCTTCGCCCAGGCGACGGCGCGGGCGACGTGCCCCGCAAGCTCGGCCGGCGTGGGGGCCACATAGTGCTTCTCGATGCCCACGCCCGGCTGCTGCCACTTCTCCCATGGGACGGGGTGCTCGACGCGGGGACGGCGGTCCCAGCCCGACATGGCGATAGGGACGACTTGCTTGCCCGTGGCCTTGCACTGCTCCCAGAAGCGCTCGGCGTGACGCGCCAGCTCGGCGTAAGGCGTGCCGTTGCCCGCCGCCTGAGTGGCGTAGGCGCTCAGGGCGTCGAGGCCCAGGGCGTCGGCCAGCTTCTTGCCCCGCTGGGGATTGGGGTCCATCAGCACGATATAGGGGTCGCCGAGGCCGGCCTTCTGGGCGTCGGCGCGGAAGGCGTCGAAGAGCTTGCGGGCGCCCTCCGCGCCGCCCCAGCCTTTGAGCCAATCGTCGCGCAGGAAGCCAACGTAGAGGAGCGGCCGGTTGCCGAGCACCTTCTGATAGGTCGGCTCGGCCATGAGCTTGAGGAAGCGCTCGACCTTTGGGCGATGGGCCTCGGGCGTGCCCCACTTCCCGCACTCGGTAAGGAGGCAGAAGCGGATGTCGCCCTTGCGCGAGCTGGCAAGGTAGGTCTTGAGGGCGAGGCTCATCGGGTTGTCGGGCTCATAGGTCACGAACGCCCAGTAGTCGAGCCCTGCGTGGCGCGCGTAGGCGATCTCCTGGTCCATGATCTCCTGCGAGTAGCCGCGGATTTCCACCTGGGTGTCGGACACGGCCTTACCGAAGAAAGGGATGCGGTTGTGCCAGCGTTTCGGCCCGAGCGCGCGCTCGACCGCCTGCCCCGGCACCCCCTGGTCGCCGTGCCAGGCATCCCAGCGAATAGCGCCCACAGCCGGCCTGGATTGATTCGGCATCGTGTGGACTCCGCGGAATGCAGGTTCCGCGCCCCACGCGGCGGCGAGCGCGCTCAGGATCGCGAGGCAGCGCCTTCCCATCACAAGGCTCATGGCTTCGGCCTCCTGCCTGCCTAGTCTACCATCCTCCAGGCGTCCCCTGCAATGGAGGGATTCCCTGGTGCATGGCGGATCCGCGCGCTCTCAGGGCTCTTTGTTTGGAGTCCCGCCTTCAGGCGGTCTTCAGCCCCCATTGCAGCGCCCCAGGACCGCCTAAAGGCGGGACTCCGAACGGGGTCGAGAGGCGCGCACAAGTTGGTCATTGCAGGTGGCGTTCCGGTCCGCCCGCGGTTGACTCCCACGGGGTGCAGGGATACGATCCTGGCGTGGCGGAGAGAGTAGCTGCCCGCGTGTGCCTGCTGCAAGGAGGAAGCCCATGAGGGCGTCGAGCCTGGTTGTTGTCCTGGTTGCGATGCTGCCCACCGCAGCAGCCGCGGCGCAGACGCGGCTGTGGGCCGAATCCCCCGGCGCGATGATACTGCCGGACCGCCTGCCCGGCGGTCGCAAGCAGATCGCTCTCTCAGGGGTCCGCAACGAGTTCCTGTGCGCCCAACTGGGCCTGCGCGCCGAGGCGGATGGTGGCGGGCCGCTCTCGCTCGACTGGACCCCTCTGAAAGGCGCCGCGGGCGCGATCGGGCGCGAACACATCGCGCTCTTCCGCGGCGCCGACATCGCCGTGGCACACGGGCAGAAGGTGGACGAGGCGAAGGACAAGGCCCGCGCCCGCGCCTACGGCAACTTCCCCGACGCCCTCGTGCCGCTCGTGGCCCGCGACGGCACGAATGTGGCCAACCGCATCGAGCCGGAGAAGGACAAGACGCTCCCTTTCTGGCTTGACATCTTCATCCCCACGGGCACGCCGGCGGGCGACTATGAGGGGCGGGTTGTCCTCAAGCAAGGCGAAGCCGAAGCCGCCGCAATTCCCCTCAAAGTCACGGTGCACGACCTCGACATCCCGCCCGACTCGACCGTTCCCTCGATGTTCAACCTCCGCCTCCACCCGCACGTGCTTGCGAACCTCGACAGCTACGTGGCAGAGGTGATGCGCCACCGCATCCAGCCGACCAACTACCACTACGTGGGCGTGGCGCGCGACAAGGCCCGCGGCTGGGCCGTCCTCGACCGCTTCAATCCCCAGGGCAAGGGCTACGTCAACGTCTACTACTGGGAAGGCGGCAAGCTGCCGCCCGAGAAGGCCAAGCCGCTCCTCGACGGCCTCCGCGAGATCACCGCCCACCTGAAGGAGCGCGGGCTCTTCGAGCGCAGCTTCCTCCACCTGGCCGATGAGCCGGGCGAAAAGGCCATCCCCGGCCTCATCGAGTTCGCCAACCTTGTCCTCCAGGAGCTTCCCGAGTGGCGGGGGA
Source organism: Planctomycetota bacterium (assembly GCA_016872855.1). GTDB lineage: Bacteria > Planctomycetota > PUPC01 > DSUN01 > DSUN01 > DSUN01. The sequence goes on along the minus strand of VGYV01000113.1, from coordinate 5,074 downwards.
AGGTCGCCGACACGCTGAACCGCGAAGGCACGGAGCTCGACAAGATCGTCACCCACCACATCCGCGCCCTCAAGTGCTACGGCGCCTGGTACGGCCAGCCGCCACGCACCTGGGGCGGACGCGAGGAGTGGGACAAGCGCCGCGCCGCCGGCCAGCAGCTCTGGTTCTATCTCTCCAACGCCCAGGGTGTACCGTATCCCACTTTCGACATCCACACCGTCAGCCTGTCCTGGGAGCCGCGGGTCCTCGGCTGGGCCTACTGGTACGAGAAGGCCCACGGGCACCTCTACTGGGACCTGATGTTCATGCCCCAGTGGCAGCTCAACAAGCGGTTCCCGCCGGGCGACGGGCAGCTCATCTACCCTGGGGACTTTTCGCTGCCCGGAGCGCCGGCCTGGGTGCAGGTGAAGGACCTCAAAGGCCCGGTCGTCTCCCGCCGCCTCAAGCACCAGCGCGAGGGGCTGGAGGAGTGGGAGCTGCTCAAGCTTGCCGAGAAGAAGGCGGGAAGGGAGAAGGTCCAGGCCATTGTTGACCGTGTCTACACCTGCCTCGGCAAGCGCACCTGGGCGCCCGACGCCTACGACCCGGCAAAGCCAATGTGGAGCTACGACGAGGAGCAGTGGGACAAGGCCCGCCAGGAGGTAATTGAGCTGCTGCGTGGCGCCGCCCGCTGACTGCGGGTCTCAGCGTCCGCCGGCCACGTCCGCGTACGGATTCAGGCCGAACCAGCGGCGGCTGCCGGAGCCGTTCGAGCGGACGCCGAAGGTGCAGGGCTTGTCCGGCGTCAGGAGGTCGGCGGCGACGGCGACGTAGAAGAGGCCAATGCCGTCCTGCGGCATCGCGCGCATGGGGACGAAGTGGAGGGCGACCCGCTTGTCGGCGCTCTTCCAGACGGAGCGGTCCTGTGTCACGTCGAAGGCGAGCGCCTCCTTGCCGTTGACGAGGAGGGCGAAGCCCTTGGTGCGGGGCTGGCTGACGAAGCCGATGCCGCCGGCGAAGACGAAGGTGGCGGTGGCCCCCTTCCAGTCGGCGGGCAGGTGCGCCGTCTCCCATTCGACGAGGTGGCCGGGGGCGGTCTGGCGGCAGATGTGATAGGTCGCGTTGTCCTCGCGGATGCTCACCCACCTGTCGGTCTCGCCTTCGTTGCGGACGATTCGCTGGAAGCCTGAGATGAATGGCCCTTCGGGCGGCTCCATCGCGGCGACCCGCTGGCGAAGGAAGTCAAGCGGCAGCTCGCCCTTCGGCTTCGGAAGGGTGCCCGCATGCTCGACCATCCTCGCCAGCAACCACTCGGCCTCCGGCGCTGTAGGCGGGACGTCTCCGTCCCGCGGACCGCGGGGCAGGGACGCCCCGCCTACAAGCGAAGAGAGGTTGAGGCCGCTGACGATGAGGGAGCCTTTGCCCACTTTGGCCTGGAAGAGCAGGGCCTTGCTGCGGCAGAGGCGGTGGACTTCGATGGCGCGCACCAGCACCTCGGGCTGGGAGGGCAGGTTGTCGAGGATGACCGCCTGGGAGCCTTCCACCAGGCGGTGCCAGCCGATGTCGCACCAGCCGTCGGGCGCGATGGCCCGCGTGATGGGATTGTCGTAGACCACGGTCCCCACGTTGCTATCGCCCGGCCCGCCGAGCCACCAGCCGGTCTTGAAGCGGTTGCGTTCCGTCGGGAAGAAGCCTTGGGGCGAGAGCATCACGAGGCACGCCCCCTCGGCCGCCGCATCGAGCACCCTCTTCGTCGGCTGGTTCATCACATAGACCGCCTCGGCGGGCAGCTTCTCGCCGCCCGGCAGCGGCTTCGCCCCCAGCCACTCCAGCGCCCGCACAAGCTCCGGCCCGGCGAAGAGGGGCATCGCCAGCTTGGGCGGGGCGGTCTCGGCGGGATAGAACCACGCTGTCCATTCGTTCTTTGACCGGACATCACCGGCGCGCAGCTCGGCCTCAATGGTAAGCATCTGAGGCGCCTGCAAATCGGGCAGCTTGAAGGAAGTGATGACGATGGAAGCCACTGTCCCCTGCGTCACGTATTCCACTATTCCCTTGCACCCAGCAATGGGTTTTGCAGTGCGGCCTTCAGGCCGTATCTGGGCGCTACGGGCTGAAGCCCGCACTACGAACTCGGCGTCGGCGAGTTTGCCCTCCGAGTAGTTTGAGGCGAGGAGTTCCAGGTCGAGCGCCTGCCCGCCGCGGCAGACAGGCAGGAGGCCATCGAGTAGGAGGACGACATCGCCAACGAATGGGCGGACGCGCTCGGGGGGAATCTCGGCCTTGGGACGGAAGTAAGTGTCCACGATGCCGTTCGAGCCGGTCCAGTAGTCCTGGAACAGCCACCACTGGTGTCCGCTGGCGAAGGGGTTCTTGCGGAGGTCCTCGATGTTGAGCTTGTGGCAGAGGAGGTAGAGCCGCTCGGAGTTCCGCGCCCACAATTCTGCCTCGCCGAGCAGCCCCAGCTTCTCTATCTTCTCGCGGGCGGGCGTGAGCCAGAAGGGCTTGAAGTTGTGCTTGAACGCCTCGATCTGGTCGAGGCGTGGGAAGGTGATGAAGTTGCCCATCTCGTGGGAGATGACGGGCTTCTTGGGCTCGCCGAAGCGGTGCCTATCCGGGCGCTCCAGCGGCGTGTGGCCCAGGTCGAACATGTAGACGAAGAAGTCGAGGGTCGGGCGGTCGCGCTTGCCGTCGAGCCAGCCGCCGCCGCTGAGGCCGTTGCTGTCTATCACCGGCCGTGTGGGGTCGAGGTCCTTGGCGATGCGATAGAGTTCGGGCGCGAGGGGCACGCCATCCCACATTTCGTTCCCCATGCACCAGTCGAGGATGCACGGGTGGTTGCGGAGGCGGCGAATGACGGCGGCCCACTCCTGCCGGTAGAGGTCGAGGGCGGGGCCTTTCGCCCGCTGGTAGTAGTTGAGATAGGCGATGGGCAGCTCGGGCGAGATGAGCATGCCCACCTCGTCGGCCGCCTCGTAGTACTCGGGCGGCAGGAAGTGGCTGTGGTGGCGGACGTAGTTGAAGCCGTAGCTCTTGATGAGCTTGAGGCGCTTGAGATAGACCGCCTTGTCGGACGGCGCGGCCATCGTTTCCGGATAAACGCAATCGTCGCCGTAGCCGTGGAGGAAGACCCGTTTGCCGTTGAGCAGGATGTGCGGCCCCTTGATCTCGATGACGCGCAGGCCGAAGCGGGCATCGACGCTGTCGAGCACCTCCTCGCCCCGCACGAGCGACAGGCGGGCCGTGTAGAGGTCGGGGTGACTAGGCGACCAGAGCTTGGCGTCCGCGATGTCGGCTCGAATCTGCGGAGTCCGCGACTCCGTCGCGGAAGCTTCCGCCGCGGAGCGGCGGACTCCTTGTGCGTCGAGGATTTCGAGTTCCAACTTCGCACCGTCGGCCTTGCCGTTGAGCTTCGCCGAGACGATGCAGGCAGGCGGGTCGAGCTGCGGCTGCACGAAGAGGTCGCTGAGCCAGGCCTCGCCGCGCGCCTCGATGGCCACATGGCCCCAGATGCCGCCCCAAGCGGTGAACATCTCGTCAATGATGTCGAAGCAGCCGGCCAGCGTGTCAACGTCCCATCGCTGTTTCGAGTCCACGCAGATGGCGATTGTCGCCGCCTCGCCTGGCTTGGCGTGCTGCGTGATTTCGCGCTCGAAGGGCGAGAGATAGCCGATGTGCTCGCCGAGGCAGGAGCCGTTCACCCACACCTTGGCGTAGCGATGGATGCCGCCGATGGTGAGGAAGAGCCGCTTGCCCTTCCACTCGGCGGGGATGTTCACCTGGCGGCGATACCAGCCTTTGCCGACGAAGTTGTGCCGCAGCTTCGGCGTCTCGGCCCCGAAGCCCTGGGCATCCCACGCCCCGGGCACTTGGATGGTGTCCTTGAAGGGCGCCTTGGCGTCGAACCACTGCTCCTTCTCGCCCGCGTCGTTGGGATCGACTCGGAATTGCCAGGCTCCATCGAGGGAGATGGTTGGCCGCCCCGCGGCGAACGCCGCTGCGGCCAGGGACAACAGCAGCGGGATTCCAGATGCCAGATTCCACATTCCAGATTCCCCCTTAATACCCGCCCCGGCTTCGCATGCAGGGGTCACTCGCCCCGGCGCATTCGGCTGACACGGTCTCCGAAACGCGCTCGAAGGTCCTGCTGGACTCTATCCCGAACTCGCATGTACTCCTGCATCTGCCCGAACGCGAAGATGCCTCGTGTGAGAACCGTGACCCCAACCACCGCAGCGCCGCCGGCTGTCCAGGCTCTCAGCCATATCCGAGGGCGCTTGGTGCTACTGCGATAGCTGGCAAGGGTGTCGGGCGTCTTGAGCTCGTCTGCCTCCGTGTAGCCGAGGTCTGCGGCGATCCCTGCCAGGATCTCGCAGATCGCGCGGCGGTCGTCCTCCGCCACGCCGGAGTCCTGCCCGCGGGCGGCTGCCGAGGGCGTTCGCAGGGAGACTTGGTACCGAACTCGATTGCACAGGCTATGGGCACAGCCACTCAGGAGGAGCGCCGCAACGGCGGAACCCACGAGATGGCCGCAGCGTTCCATGCCTCACCCCTGAAGCCTCCTCCTCAACGCTTCTTCAGAGTGCTGCCGATGCCCGGGCCGCCGACGGCGGTGAAGAGGGTCTCGAGATTGGGGTCGGTGGTGATGGCCTTCAGGTAGTCCTGCATCTCGCCGCTTGCGCTGGCCGTGTTGTGGGCGAGGATGAGGCCGCCCGGCCGCACGAGGGGCAAGAGCTTCTTCAGGTAGTCGCCGTAGCCCGGCTTGTCCGCGTCGAGGAACACGAGGTCAATGGGGCCTTTGAGCCGGGTGACGGTCTCGTGGGCATCGCCCTCGACGAGGGTGACGAGTTCTTCGACGCCGGCGCGCTTGAAGTTCTCGCGTGCCAGCCCGGCGCGGGTCGCGTCAATCTCGTGCGTCGTGAGCTTCCCCCCGGTCGTGCGCAGCGCGAGGCAGAACCAGATGCCGGAATAGCCGTTGGAGGTGCCGATCTCGACGACGTGTTTGGCCCCAACGGCCTCGGCGAGGAGCCGCAGCAATCGCCCGTCCTCCCGCGGCACGTTCATCATCCCGCGCGACTGGCTCTGACGCATGTCG
>VGYV01000112.1 GCA_016872855.1 Planctomycetota bacterium | reverse complement strand
CCGGCCTGCTCTATCCCACCGAGCTGATGGTGCCTTGGCGAGCGTGGCGCTGGAAGGAGCTGTTGCGGGAAGGCTCGGACGACGCATTCGTGGCCCGGCTCGAGACCCACGCCCGCCGCGGCTGGCCACGCAAGACGTGAGGGGATGAATGGATGATTGGATGGTTGGATGATTGCCTGACACTCATCCATTCATCCAATCATCCACCCATCCACTTCGTCTACCCCAACCCCAGCACATCGGCCATCGAGTATCGCCCCGGCGGCTTGCCGGCGAGGAATCGGGCGGCGCGAAGGGCGCCCCGGACGAAGGTGTCGCGGCTCGTCGCAACGTGCCGCACCTCCACCCGCTCGCCCTGGCCGCCGAAGAGGACGGTGTGGTCGCCCACGATGTCGCCCGCGCGGACCGCGTGGAAGCCGATCTCCTTCACAGTGCGCTCGCCGACCATGCCGTGGCGGCCATGCACCGCCACCTCGGCAAGGTTGCGACCTAGGCCCGCGGCGACGGCCTCGCCGAGGGCGAGAGCCGTGCCGCTCGGGGCGTCCTTCTTCTTGTTGTGGTGGGCCTCCACGATCTCCACGTCGTAGGCGTCGCCCAGGGCCGCCGCCATGTCGCGCACGACGCGCAGGAGGACGTTGACGCCGAGGCTCATGTTGGCGGCCAGGAGGCAGGGGATTTTCTTGGCCGCGGCTTCGAGGCGCTTGTTGCCCTCGGCGCCCATGCCCGTGGTGCCGACGGCGATGGCGATGCCGCGCTCGGCGCACCAGCCAATCATCGCCAGCGCCGAATCGGCGTGCGAGAAGTCCACCGCAACGTCCGCCGCCACGTCCCCGCGGGGCGTGAGTGCAACGCCGATGGGCTCGATGCCCGCGAGGGTGCCGGCGTCCTTCCCCATATCCGGGTGGTCGGGGCGCTCGAAGGCGCCCGCGATGGCGAACTCCTTGTCCTCGGCGGCGAGGGCGATGATGCGGCGGCCCATGCGACCCGCCGCGCCGTTGACGATGAGACGAATCACTGCTTTCTCCTCAAGCACAGCGTGGTGATGACGCGTGACGCGTGACGCGTGAGAAGACCTCGGGCAGGTTCTCTTCTTGTCACGCGTCACGCGTCACGCGTCTGTCTTTCCCCCATCGCGGCGCTCTATCTGTTGAGCACCTTGACCCTTAGATTCCGGAACTCGACTTTGGGGCCTGTGCCAATGAAGCCGATGCGGCCGGTCTTGCGATGGAGGCCGGGGTGGGCGGCCAGGCCCAGGCCGTCGGGCGTCTTGCCGCTCTCGATGATCGCCGCGAGATCGGCGTCCACGATGACCGTGCCGTTGAGCTTGACGACGACGCGGCTGCCGTGGGCCGTGATCTCCTGCTCGTTCCATTCGCCCACGGGCCGCAGGTGGCCCGGCTTGGCCGGCACGACGCCGAAGATCGAGCCGTGCTTGTACCAGCCCGGCATGCTCTTGTAGAGGGGCGAGGCGTCGTCGAGAATCTGAATCTCCATTCCGTCCTTCGCCCCCTCGCCGCCGGGCGGGGTGCGGATGGAGACGCCGCTGTTGCCGTCGGGCGAGAGCTTGAACTCGAAGCGGAGGGTGAAGTCCGCGTAGTCCTCTTCCGTCCAAAGCCGGCCGCCGGCAGGGCGGTTGGAGAGGATGGCGTCCTTGGCGGCATAGCCCTTGAGTGCGCCTGCCCAGCCCGCCAGGTCGCGGCCGTTGAAGATCGGCACGAAGCTCTCCTGGCCGTCGTGGGTCGGCCCTACGACCCCGTCGGGCTCGGGAATAGCCTCGGCGGCGGCCAGAGCCGCCGCAACGCCGAATGCAAGGAATCCAGCGGTCCACCGCATGGCCGGGCCGCGCTCCGCTGTCGGGAATCCCCCCGCTATTACCCTAGCGCAAAGGGGCGAGGGGCGCAAGCGAGGGGCATGGGACGGGTGCAATAACGGATTTGCGCGCTGCCCGTTCTCGTTCGTAGTTCGGCGTTTACGCGGTTCTTCTGTCTGTCTTAGCAGCCCTGAAGACCGCCTGAAGGCCGAACTACGAACCGGAACGCCCCCTCCACCGTGCAAATCCGTTACTGCACCCGCATGGGACCGGTGGGACGTGTGGGACCCGTGGGACCGGTGGATGGCCTGTCGCACAGGTCCCACGGGTCCCACAGGTCCGACCGCGCCACCACTATCTCACCGTCCCCACCCGAATATCCACCTCGTCGCGGCGCTGGAGCTTGTCTATCGCGCCGTCCTTGATCCAGAGGATGCGGTCGGAGACGTCGAGCATCTTGTGGTCGTGGGTGGCGGTGACGACGGTGACGCCGGTCTCGCGGCTCAGTTGATGAAGGAGGCGGATGATCTCCTCGCCGGTGTGGAGGTCGAGGTTGCCGGTCGGCTCGTCGGCAAGGATGATGGCCGGCTCGTTGGCGAGGGCGCGGGCGATGGCGACCCGCTGCTGCTGCCCGCCCGAAAGCTCCCAGGGGCGGTGGTGGAGGCGGTTGCCCAGGCCGACGCGGGTGAGGACCTCCTCGGCACGCTTCGTCGCCTCGTCGTGGCTCTTGCCGCTGAAGAGGAGGGGCATGGCCACGTTGGCCGTCGCGGTGTAGGCGGGGAGGAGGTTGTATGCCTGGAAGACGTAGCCGATGTGGTTGCCGCGGAAGTGGGCGAGTTGGCGGCTGGTGAGCGTGGTCAGGTGGACGCCTGCGACCTCGACCTCGCCGGAGGTGGGGCGGTCGAGTGCGCCGATCATGTTGAAGAGCGTGCTCTTGCCCGAGCCCGAGGGACCCATGATGGAGAGGTATTCGCCGCGGTAGATGTCGAGCGACACGTCCCGGAGCGCGCGCACGGTCGCGCCGCCGAGCCGGAAGTCCTTGTTGAGGGCGCGGATGCGGATGAGCGTCTCTGGCATGCTACTGGCTCTCGAAGGAAGCAAGCCCTGCCTCACACAGAGGCCACAGAGAACGCAGAGAGGACGAGGAACCGGGGCAAGGAGGGTTCCTGAACAGCGGGATGGTGGTTCTCTGGCTCATCTCTGTGGTCTCCGCGGCCTCTGTGTGAGAACTCCTGTGGTTCCTCAGAACGGGAGCTGGATGATGGCTTTGCTGAGGAATGTGATGCCGATGCAGAGGGTGGCCAAGAGGCCCATTCCGCACATGAAGCCGGCGGTGACGACTGGGATGTACTGGCGCCAGCGAAGGCCGAGGCGCCGCTGGAAGTAGTAGCGGCCGATGAGGGCGCCGATGAACTGGGGGAGGATCGAGTGGGGCATGGTCTGCCCGAGGCCGCGAATGAGGCCGTAGATCAGGAACGTGGGCGCGCCCAGGGCGCTCAGGCCGGCGAAGAGCGAGACGCCGAAGCCCGTGCCCACGCCCACGATCTTCCAACTGAACGCCTCCTCGAAGATCGAGTACTCCCCCAGGGTCGAGGAGTAGACGATGCAGGTGTTCTGGGCCTGGAACTCCCACATTCGCTGGGCGAAGGGGTAGACGGCGGAGGGGACCTCGGCGAGGCCCCAGACGAAGTTCATGAAGAAGATCGAGCTGACGATGATGATGGGGTAGAGGATGAGGTTGGCCTTCCAGATGCTCGTGAAGCGGGTGCCGGTGAGCTCGCACTGGCGGTAGAAGACCGTCATGCCGCCGTAGTTGGCGATGGGGATGGGGACGAACCAGCAGGCGACGCCGCGATAGCCGCTGAGGATGAGGCTGGCCTCGCGGATGAAGGGGACCTCGACGACCTGGCCCGCGATGCCTTCGAGGCGGGCCGTAACGTAGCTGATGACAGGGGTGTAGACGAAGCCGAGGATGACGAGGACGAGCATGACGCCCGGATGCCATTTGATGAGGAATCCGGCGACAAGGATGTAGATGGCGGTGACGGCGAAGTAGACGAGGAGGATGAGCCAGGTGCGGATGTCGCCGCGACCGGCCATCGGGGCGAGCGCGCTGGGCACGGCCTCGCCTCCGGCGCGTGCGGCCCGCCGGGCGCGAATCTGGCGGAGGACCGTAGCGAAGCCGCCAATGGCGATGGCCACGGCGATGCCGATCTGGAAGCTGAAGTAGAAATCCACGTTGTTCTTGAATAGCGTGTTCATCGTATTGTCGCCGGGCGTCCAGGAGGTGAGGACGCCGTGGCGATAGAGGAAGGGGTTGGCGACGATGGTGCAGAGGAGACCGATGAAGCTGCCGAGCATGGCGAAGAAGGGCAGCACCATGCCGATGAGCAGGTTGCCGAGGTCCCAGGCGATGCCGGTGGCGACGGCGGGCAGGTAGTGCTGGGTGGTGGCCGTGAAGTCGGAGAAGGGGATGGGGAAGATCTGGATGGGCTTGCCGGTCATTGCCCCTGTGAGGGTCGGGATGCCGAGGTAGACGGCTCCAAAGACGAGGCCGAGGGCTCCGCCAATGGAGAAGACGCGCCAGCGCCAGACCTTCTCCGCGGCGGCGGCGTCCTTCGCCTCGGCATCCTCGGCGAGTGCGAGGACGCCCTGGACGCCGATGGGTGCCATCGGGAAGGGCAGGCGCTCGACGTCGCTGGTGAGGCGGAAGAGGCCGTAGCCGAGGACCATGTTGGAGAGCTGGCTGAAGAAGGTGCCGAAGATGATCAGGCCGATGACCGGCAGCCAGTCCCAGTGGAAGAACGAGCGTTGCGCGTAGGAGGTGGATTCGGGCGGCGGGGCGAACCAGGCGGGGAGGTCCTTGGCGATGCCGAAGGCCGCGGCGGGGTCGCTGCGCACGAAGAACTGGTTCCACAGCAGGCCGTGGAAGGGCATGGCGATGATGGAGCCGGCCATGAAGAAGAGGACGAAGATCTCGGAGCGGTTGAGGTAGCGGTGGGCGCGCTTGGCGACCTCGACAAAGAGAATGACCGTGACCCAGGTGGCGGCCTGGCCGATCTGGTGGGTGCCGGCCAGGAGGCCCATGTAGATGGCACCTGGGACCATGATGAGGGCGATGAAGAGCGCGCCGAAGAGCGAGCTCCAGGTGAAGCCTTCCTCGAAGGAGGAGGGGACCTCCGTGAGGGAGCGGAATTCTTCGAGTTCTCTGTCCACGCGGGGCGGCATGCAACGGGTCCTTCGGTCGTCCCTTTGGTCCCTTGGGTCCCTTTGGTCCCTTGTCCGGAAAGGGACAGAAGGGACCAAAGGGACCCAAGGGACAAAGGGGTCAAGAGTCGCCTTGGGTCAGGGTTCTCTGCCTATACAGCTCCATCGTCTCATGCGGCAGTGCGCGCCAGATGAGGAACTGGCGGCGCAGGTCGTCGAGGAGCGCCTTGTTCAGGCGGCGCCAGTCCTTCGGCTGGCCCGACTTTCGGGTGATGCGGATGGCAACGACATCAATGCCTGGGATCTCGCTGGGCCTGCTGCGCAACTCGAAGGCTTGCGTCACGCCGAGGTCGAAGGGCGCGAGGGCAAGGTCGGCGTCGAGGCCAAGCTGCTTAGCCTCTCCGCGCACGAGGCGGGCGTTGCGGGCCATGAAGCGGCCGAGGCCCGTGTCGCCGAAATTGTCGAAGTGCTCCTTGAGGAAGCTCACGACCCCCGTGATGTCGTATTCGGAGACGGTGAAGGGGAACTCGAGGTCGAGGACGTCGCCCTTTGGCGGCGGGAGGCGCCAGGAGCGGAGGATGCCGGGGTTCGCGCTGCGCGATGCCTTGATGGCGGGGTAGATGGCGGAGACGAGCACGGTGCCCATCACGATGAGGATCGTGGCGATGGCGTTGGCCGACGAGTAGTTCATCTCGGGCACGCGGACGAGGCCGTAGGTGGCGAGCCAGGAGAGCAGCTTGTTCGTGCCCTGGGCCAGGAGGTAGCCAGCCATTCCGCCGATGACGGAGTAGACGAGGGCCTCGGCGAAGAAGAGGCTGGCGACGTGTGGCGGGGCGAGGCCGAGCGAGCTGAAGGTGTAGATTTCCTTCTCGCGGTCGGCCACTGAGCCGAGCATGGTGCCGAAGATGACGAGTCCGCCGAGCAGGATGGGGAAGACCAGGTCGCCCGCCCCGCTGGCCTCGACGAGCGTGCCCAGGACGTGGCGGTAGACCCCCTCGCTCCGCGTGGCACTGACGGGCAGGGGGAAGGTCTTAGCCACTGCCTCGGCCAGGTCTGTGGCCGAGCGGGTGTCGGGGGTGTAGAGCGTGACGGCGTGGAGGGTTGCGCCCATGAGGCGTGCGTTGGCGGCGGAGACGACGACGACGGAGTCGGTGGGAAGGTACGCCCAGTTCTGCTCGCCCTGGGCGGTGAGGGCGGCCTCGCCGCTGGCCGTCTCGCTCACGGCGGTCCTCATCTCCACGAAGTCCACCGGCAGGATGCCGTTGCCGTCCATGTCCTTCGCGGCGGAGACCTGGCTGGGGTCGAGAAGCGTGCCCACGGTGAGGGGCAGGCCGCCGACGAGCACGGGGTCGCCGGGCTTCACCCCGAGCCGGTCGGCCACGGCCGTGGTCACGAGCACAATGCTCTCCCAGCGGTCGGCGTTGGCGCCGAAGAGCGCTGCAAGGTCGGGGCGGTGGGCGAACTCGCGGGCGTCGAGGCCGAGCACGCCTCGGAGGGCGAGCGGGCGGGCGCCGTCGGCGCGGGTGATGAGCGGCCCCTGGTTTTGGGGGGTCTTGGGCGAAATCCAGAGGCGATTGCAGGCCACCGCGGCCTTGCCCCAGCGAGGGCCGAGGACGTCGAGGATGTCGGGGTTCAGCTCGGTCCAGCTCACCTTGTGGAGGAACGCGCCGGAGTAGCCTGGGGAGGCGCCGACGAAGAGCTTGACGATGCCGGTCTGGGTGCCGAAGGAGGCGAAGCAGAGGATGGTGAAGGTGAGCATGACGATGGTGATGGCGGTGAGGGCGGTGCGGAGGGGGCGGCGGCGCATGGTGGAGATGCCCATCGCCATCGCGGCCATGACCGTGCTGAAGCGGGAGACGTCGGCGGCGTGGACCGTGCTCGTGAGGCCCTGAAGCACCTTGAGCTCGACCTCGAAGCGCCGCATGATGATGACGATGACGAGGGCGGCCAGGACCACGACGGCGAAGCCGAGGAAGATGATGGTGGGCGTCTGGGAGATGGCGAACGCCGGGTGGGTGAAGAAGAGGATGAGGAAGGTGAGGGTGAAGAAGGCGGCGAACCAGGCGATCTGGCGATAGACGTTCGTGGCGCCGACCAGGAGGCGCTCGGCGGCGAAGGCGAAGGGGACCGAGAGGCCCAGGAGCACGAGCACGGCGCGAACCAGGTCGTTCAGCGTGCTTCGCGTGAGTTCGTAGACGGGCTGCTCGGCGAGGAAGGCGGAGGCGGCGATGGCTTCGGCCTCGGCGACGGCGGGCGTCTTGGCCGCATCCAGGAGGAGGTCTTCGGCCTCGCCGTGGAGCTGCTCGAGCGAGGAGTTGACGATGCCGCGGGAGCGGAGGACCTGCATGCGGGCCTCGTTGAGGCGCCAGAGGTCCCGCGCGGAGAGATGCGCCGTGCTCGGCAGCGGCCAGGGTGGAGTGGTTGAAAAGCCGTCCCCTTCCCAGTCGTGACGCGTGACGCGTGACGCGTGACCAGACCCGAGGCCGACGAGTGCTCGGAGGCCGAAGAGCTTGAGGGTGTCCTCTTTCGTCTCGCAGTACCAGTAGGCCACGCCGTCGAGGGTCTGGGTGAAGGAGCGGTCGTCGTCGAGGGGGCTGTTGCCGCGCGCGCGGAGCACCTGAATGGGGTTCGGCTGGAGCTGCGGGGGCAGGACGGCGGCCCCGCTGCGGCAGGGGAACATGTTGAGGCGGGTGGCTACGCCGCCGGCCGAGGCCACGTCGGACGCCGCGCTCACCTGGCCACAGGGGTCGAAGCGGGCGGCGAAGCCGGCGAGGTTCCACGTGTCCTTGCGCACGGGGCCGAAGCCGTAGGAGCCGTTCTGGTTCGTGCGCAAGACGATGAAGTCGTCGAAGGCATACGGCTTCTTGGGCTGCCAGGTGAGGTCTGTCCAGGGCGCGGCGCCGCGCTTGCGGATATGAAGTTGCAGGATGGCGTGGGGCATCTGGCGGTCGGGCATTGGGCTGCCGGGCAAGCGGCCCATGGCCATTGGGCCGCGGGGATGGTAGTCCGACGGGAACTCGGGGAAGGAGTAGAAGGCGTCGGGGACGATGCCTCGGCGCAGGGAGAGGCCCTGGTGGCTGGCGACGGCGGCGATGAGGGCGCAGGCTTCGGCGGCCTGGGCCTCGATGCGGGACAGGTCGAGGGCGGCCAGCGTGTCGTCGGGCGTGCCCTCGCGGGGCAGGCTCTCCTGGGCCGTGGCGAGGGCGAGGTTGTAGATGCCGAGGCGGCCGGCCACCTCGCCGCTGTGGATGAGGAACGGGGCGGCCCAGAGCAGGCGAGGCGGGTCGAGTGTGCCATCGGCCGATGCCCGCTCGAAGTGGCGCAGGGGCGATGGGGAGGCATCGAGGGACTCGGCGGCGCGGAGGAACACGGTCTGTATCTTGCCGTAGAGGCCGGGGTCGTCGCCTGGAATGTGAATGGCCGAATCGCCGCCGATGGCGAGGCCCCAGCGGGGCGAGGCGTCGCCGAGGAGGAGGGAGACGTGGAGGCTCACCGAGAGCTTGCCCACCAGCTCGTGCAGGCGTTTGTCGGCGAGCAGGGCGCGGCGCTCGGCCTCCAGCTCCTCGGAGCGGCTCGTGGTCTCGCCACGCAGCTCGGCGAGGGCGGCGGGAAGGATGTCCGCGGCCTCCTGCGTGTCGCGCCCGCGGGCGAGGACGCGGAGGAGGGCGTTCCAGCGGTCCTTCTCGGCCTCCTTCGCGGCGATGGCGGCGTCGAGCGCCGCGTCCGCGCCGCGCGCGGCCTGTGCCTTGCGGAGGTCGTAGAGGGCCTGGCGCAGCTCGAAGGAGTGGGCGGCGGCGTTGCGCTTCAGGCGCAGCACCATCTCGCGGCGGACCGGCGAGTCCACGGTGAGTGGGTTGGGCTTGGCCAGCAGGGAGCGCATGTCGGCGAGGAACAGCTCTTCGGTTTCGAGCGATGCGGCGCGGTTTCCGAGCTTGATCGTGGCGTCACTGGCCTGGTCGAGGACGCGGTAGAGCGCGGCGGCGCCTGCGTGGCCGCGGGCCTGGTTGTCGAGGAAGGCCAGGAGCACGTGGCGGCGGGGGCGATTGGCCTTCAGGTGCTCGGCGAGCCGCAGGAGGGCGGCGCAATTGGCCGCACCGCGCGCGCCCGGCGACAGGCGCGGAACCTCCCCGAACGTGTCGAGGTTCGCCGCCACGATGAGCATCTCATCCACGTTCTGGTCGAACTTCGCGCTGGTGCCCCTGAAGAAGGCCAGGACGTTGCGGCCTGTGGCCCCGCGCCAGGGGGTCTGGCTGCGGATGGTTGCCGTGGCGCCGTCGGGCAGGTCAGCGCGCGGCCCCGCGTAGTAGAAGCGCGGCAGGTTGGCGTTGGCGATGGTGTGGTGGCACTCCCAGGCCCTCGCCGGGCCATTGGGCACGAAGATGACCGCCTTAGCCCCCAGGCGGAAGGCGCGGAGCCAACTGCGGCCGCAGTTGTAGTCGAGCACCACGATCCTGCCCTGCGGCGAGCGGTCACCGAAGTCACCGAGGCCGCCCGCTCCGGCGTGGAGCAACTGCCCCGTCAGCCCGCCGGGCGGGGTGCCGGGCGGCACGATGCCGTTGGGACGCATGGCGAGGAGGTGTTTCGCGTTTCGCGTTTCGAGTCTCGCGTTGCCGGCGTTGGCTACCTCGATGGTGCAGGCTTCGCCAACCTGCGCGCTCGGGAACTCCTGCACCACCACCTCGGCACCGAGGGCATCGAGGCGCTTCGCCACGTAGTCAGCCGCTGCCCCGTACTCCGCCGTGCCGCTCAGGCGATGCGGTGCCGCCGTGAGCGCCGCGCAGTCGGCCCCGAACTGGCCCTCAGCCGCCATTGCGGCCGAGACCAGGAGGAGAAGTGAAAGGAGGATAGCACCCCGGCCGCGGGGAAGCCATCTTCCCTCCTCAATCATCCTCGTCCCTCGTCCTCGTCCTCGACTCTTCTCCCCCCAAGCTAAGTGCGTCGCCCCACAAGCAACGGGACAAGATGGCGGGCGGTTCGATGTCTTGCTCCCGAAGGGAGCGTAGTTGGTAGCCGGCGGCTTCAGCCGCCGGACTCGGGCGCCAGAAGTAGAGAAGTCCCGAAGGGACGGCAGACACGCGCGCCGGGGCGTCTCCCGTGGGTTTCTGCCGTCCCTTCGGGACTGGGCCGCGTGCGCTCCCCGATCCGGCGGCTGAAGCCGCCGGCTACCCACTGCTGTCCCTTCGGGACTGAACCGTGTCCCCTTAGCTCTGGTGCGCTGTACCAGGAACATCGAGGACGAGGGACGAGGACGAGGGACGAGGACGATGGGAACGCGTGGTGGTCGGCAGCCGCAGGGGCGATTGCTGTTCATCACGCTGTCTCCCCTGCGATTGAGCCGACCTCGACGTGGACCTCGTCGCGTCGGGCGATGCGCTCGATGCGGCCGTCGCGTATCCACATCAGGCGGTCGCAGATGTCCATCATGCGGTGGTCGTGTGTCGCGCAGATGATGGTGACGCCGCGCTCGTCGTTGAGGCGGCGCAGGATGTCGAGGATTTCGCGGCCGGTGTGGAGGTCCAGGTTGGCCGTCGGCTCGTCGCACAGGAGCACGCTGGGACGGTTGGCCATCGAGCGGGCAATGGCCACGCGCTGCTGCTGTCCGCCCGACATCTCGATGGGGCGATGGAACCAGCGGTCGCCCAGGCCCACGGTGCCGAGCAGCTCCATGCCGCGCCGCCGCGCCTCGTCGGGCGCCACGCCGCCGAACGCCATCGGCGTCGTCACGTTCTCCAGCGCGGTCATGTACTGAATCAGGTTGTATTCCTGGAAGATGTAGCCGATCTTGCGGCAGCGCAGGAAGGCCAGCTCGATGGCCGTGAGCTGGGCCACGTCCACCTCGTCAATGAACACCCGCCCGCTCGTCGGGCTGTCGAGTCCGCCGATCATGTTGAAGAACGTGGACTTCCCCGAGCCCGACGGCCCCATGACCGAGATGAACTCACCCGTGTAGATCGCCACGTCCACGCCGCGCAGGGCCTCCGTCAGCACGTTCCTGATGACATAGTGCTTCTTGAGGTCAATCGTGCGGATGATCACGCGGCGGCCGGGAGCTTCCAAGGTGTCACACGCCTTCCAAGCGGGGATGGGTGGATGATTGGATGAATGGATGGATGGCCAAGCCAGGAATCCTCTGACAATCATCCACCCATCCAATCATCCATTCATCCTCTCACTGGATTCTCATTGCTTCCATGGGGGCCAGCCTCGCCGCCTTGAGCGAGGGGTAGACGGACGCGATGGCGGCGAGGAGGACGCCCAGGGCCGAGGAGACGGCGATCATCAGGGCGGTCTCTCCGAGGGGGAATGAGGCCGTAACAAGGGAGCCGTAGGGCATGAACATGCGGGCGAAGCCCAGGAGCGTGCCGAGCAGTGCGCCCACGATGCCGCCCACCGCACCGAGGAAGGCGGCTTCGAGGACGAACATGAGCATGATGAAGCCGTCGAGCGCGCCCAGGCACTTGAGCGTGGCAATCTCGCGGAAGCGCTCCGTGACCGACATGAGCATCGAGTTGGAGATGCCCACCACGCAGACGAGCATCGAGGCGAGGAGAAGCCAGTCCATCCGCTCGCCGCAGCCGGTGAAGCCGCCGCTGGCGACGGCCATGCGCTCGGCCCGGGCGAGGGAGCGGGCCTCGTCCTCGGCACTGGCCAACTCGACCAGGCGGCCGGCGGCCAGGCCAGCCGCATCGCCCTGAGCCGCCTCCTGGCGGGCCAGATACCAAGCCGCGCCCCTGTGGTGGCGCAGGAGGCCCCAAAGGACGCGCGCGTTGACGTCGTTGGGCAACAGGTCCAGGTAGCCCGCCACGGCCTGGCGCATCTCGGGCGTGCCGACCGACTTCTCGACGAGGCGGGCGTCGCGCGTGCGGCGGGCCTGCTCGGCGACCCGGCGCGCCGTCGCGGCGTCGAGGGCGAACCCGGCCGAGCGAACCACGTCCCCGAACGCTCCCTCGGCATCGGTGAGGGCCTCGATGAGGCTTCGGCCGTCGAGCTTGGCGGCCACGGCGGCGATGGCCTCGGCGCGCTTCGCCCGAATCGCCGCGACCTCGGCCTTCAGCGTCGGCCACGCCCGCAGGAAGCCTTCGAAATCAGCGAGAGGGGCAGGGAGGCGAACCGAGCGCATCGTGGCGAGGCCCGCTCGGAAGCGCTCGAGGGCCGCCGGCTCCTGAAGGGCGTCGAAGGCCTCCGGGCCGGCCGCACCGCGGAGAAGGGCGCGCCGCCGAGCGTAGTCCAGCCCTCCGAAGAACCGGAGGTAGGCGGCCGCCTGCCGCGCGGCGTCGCTGGGGACTTCGGGGAGAATCTCCTCGATGGAGCCTGCGTCGGTGAGGCGGGCGACCCAGGTTGCGGCGAGGCGCAGGTCGGCGATGCGGCCCGCCGCGCGCCGGGCGATGGCCCGGCGAATCAGGCTCTCGCTGAGAATGTTCATCAGGAACGCCACGGCCACGGCGACGACCCCCACCGTGACCATCGAGCGGAAGAGGCGGTAGCGCACGCCGTTCGCCGTGATCTGCACGGTGCGGCGGAAGCTCAGGACCGGCTGCTCGCAAATCTCGATGGCCTTCACGCGCGCTTCACTCCCGTCCCGTGGGGAAGCCACGAGAAGAGAATCGAGGACGACGACGAGGACGAGGACGATTGGGCACTGCCGACTGCCTCCTGCCGACTTGGCTTGCCGCCCTCACGATGGGAACACCATGAACCGTTTCGGCGGCTCGCCCCACACCAGGTACGAAACGGCCCCGATGATCATGGGCAACAGGCCGCCGAGCATGTCGCCCGCGATGACGCCGATCATCAGCGGCTTGAGCCGCTGGTAGGCCGACGCCCCACCGTACTTCGTGACCGCCACCTTGATCAAGCAGCCGATGAGGAACGAGAAGGCGAAGCACCGGCTCTGCCACGTTGCAAGCACGAGGAACATGATGGGGTGGAACGGCCACCGCGGGAACCGGAGCCGCGCCGCGGCGAACCCCAGCGTTAGCCCCAGAGCGATGGCGAACGCCAGCACGCAGTCGCGGTTGGGCGCCAGGCTCTGGAACCACGCCCAGCCGGAGTGCTGGCCCGCCTCCTCCAGGTTGCCCTGAGCCTTGAGCTTCTCCATCGCGCTCACCGTCGCGTCGAAGGCCATCTTCGGCACATTCTTCGTCCAGTCGTCCGTCGTCTTCCCCACCCCCTCGTTGTAGTGGCAGTAGAGCGTCACTGGGACGGCCACGGCAAAGGCGACCAGGATGGCCACAACGCTCCACACGGCCACCCTGCCCAGCTTCACGCGATTGGAGTCCACCAGCTTGAACGCCTGCACCGTGAACGGCATCACGGCCTCGCGGGGGTCAATGAGGAGGAGCGATGTCACCATGAACATGATGAGCATGGCCTTGGGGCCAAGCGCCTTCGACCCCAGGAGGCCCCACAGGATCACGCAGGGGAAGTGGTAGGCGTGGAGATAGAACGCCCCAGTCTCGGCCACAAGGCGGCTGACCACGGTGAAGATGATGACTGCCCCGGCCGTGTAGAGGAGCGCGAGATACCAGTCCAGCCCCACCAACCACAACTGGAGGGCAAAGAGCGCCGAGCACGCCAGGAACACGCGGGCCGCCCAGACCGACTCCTTCTCGACCTCCTCCGCCGAGCGGAGGCCCAGGCCCCGGCGGAAGACGTTCAGGTAGTAGTGCCGCCCCGTGTAGACGAGGACCAGGAACATCCCGAAGTAGGCGCCGCCGAAGAGAAAGGTCTCGACCTTCAGCGACAGGAATCCGCCGCCGCCGAGCGTGACGCCATACCCAGCCAGCGTGCCTGCCACCCAGGCATAGACGTAGCCTGCGATGCCCAGCGAGAACGACACGTCGGTCGAGAGGAAGAACGCGAAGGCAATCACCGCGAAGTACAGCGTGGGGTTCATCAGGTTGTACATGTACTCGCCTCTCACCCGCTGGAAGGCCGGGATGTACTCGATGAGCGACTGGAAGTCGAACGTGCGTTCCACGCGGATGAGGTAGCGGGGCCACCACACGACCGCATAGTTGTTCAGGTGGATGGCGAGGATGGCGGTGCAACCGATCCAGAACAAGCGGTTCTGGAACACCCAGCCCCGCGCCTCGCCCTCCTTTGGCAGCAGGGCGTTCGCGAAGGAGACGATGGGGTAGGGCATCTGCTCGTGGCTCGACCATTGGCGGTGCACCACGAGCGCGAGCGCGATCATCGCCACCGAGAACGCCCCCAGCAGCGGCAGCCAGAAGGCCAATGTCCGCGCCCACGCCGACCACGGCACATCCCAGAAGGACACGCTCTGCCCCCCGCTGCCCATGCCCTGGACGAAGCCGTTGAGCGCCGTGCTCTCGTCCCTCGAGATGTCGGCCAGCATCTGCCTCGGCACAAGCTCCATCACCCCCGCCTCCTTCCACCCGGGGGTCGTCCGCTCGTACTTGTGGGGCAGCATGAGGAACGTGCCGAAGTAGTGCATCAGCCCGCGGCCGGGCACGTAGCAGGCGGCGAGCGTGAGCGCGATGATCACCGCGAGCTCGCGCCCCGTCAGCGCCAGCCGCTTCGACGCCCGCAGCAGAAGGGGGTTCACGAACAGCAGGAAGAGCAGCAGCCCGCCGTAGACCGAGATCGGCATGTAGTTGCCGACCAGAAACGTCTGCCGCATGATGAAATCGTTGAAGAACGCGAAGCTGCACACGGCAGCGGCGGAGAGGAGGCCGATGATGATGGCGACCGGTCTCATCGAGTGCCCTTGCGTGCTTCGCGGGGATGAATGGATGAATGGATGGTTGGATGATTGACAGAGTCCGCTTGGCTCTCTCTCATTCATCCATCCATCCACCCATCCATCCACCCATCCATTCATCCCTCCTTCATTGCCACCGCCAGCGCCCCGCGCTGGACCAGTTGGCTCAGGTAGCCCGTCACGGCCACGCGGGCCTCGTGAAAGCTCAGGCCGTGCTCGACCGCGAAGGCGTCCACAATCGCCTCCACCGTCCGCTCCCCGTCGCACAGCGCCCACACCTGCGCGCCCAGGGGGTCGAGGCGCACCGTGCGTGTCGGCTTCAGCGGCACCACCCACGACAGCGGCGGCACGTGCCAGCGCGGGCGCTTCCGCCTCACCGCGACGGCCAGCTCACCCGATGCCTCCCGAACCGTCTCCGCCGCCGCGTTGGGGACCGGCTGCGCCGACAGCATCCTGCGCCACGAGCCCTGCTCAGCCACCCAGCGTCATCCCTTCGCAGCAAGAGAGCCCCTGCCTCATGTTCGCGGCAACGCTGGGTCCGCTGATACTCACGTGATAGAGCCGCCCATCGCGCGGGCACAGCCACGCCGCCGCCGCGTAGCGAGTCGGCCCCCGGAAAAGGCCGCCCCGCCGCAGGCCCTCGACCACCTCGACCTCGTGCCCGCCGGCCTGGCGGCACAGGCAAGATGCCTGCGCCACCTGGACCTCGACATCGTGGGGCAGTTGCCGCCGAAGCCACTCCCCCACCGAGCCGTGGAGCCATTGAGGCAGCATGCCCAGCCGCTCGAACGTCTCGGACCGCGTCCCACGCGCATCGCGGAACACGAGCCGCGCCAGCGCGGGCTGCACCACGCATTCAACCATATCCAGCCCGTCCGAGGCAAGCGCGTCCAATCCGAACGCCCGCCAGCGCCTCAGCCCCCCTGCCCCACCCGGCTCAGCCCCCACGCTGCCCAGGATGCTCGCCTCCAGGGCCGTCTCGAGTTCCCCCGGCCACAGCAGCACCAGCTCCACGAGGCAGCCCTCTGTTCGTAGTCCCGCCTTCAGGCGGTCTTCTTTGCCCGTCACAAGCGCCAGATAGCGGCTGAAGCGCGAGACGGCCTGTTCCCCGTCGTGCCGTCTCAGCCCGTGCCAGTCGCCCACTCGCGCGGGGGCGGCGTCGGGCATCGTCCCATCGAGCCGCAGCTTCGCCAGGTAGTCGGAGGCCAGGCGCTTCATGTCCAGCGGGCCGTTCACTGCCTGCCAACTCAACTCCGCGCGGAACTGATACCGGTCCGCCCACGCGCACCGCCCCGCCTGCGCGCTCCGCGAGAACTGGAGCATCTCCCAGTCCTCGGGTAGCTCGATGCGAATGCCCCGCCAGACCCACAACTGCATCCTGCCGCTCCTTGCCTCGTTGGGGGGATTCTACTCGCCCCTGCCCGCGCCCGCAACCAAGCGAAGCCGCGGCCCCGTACGTGTTTAGCGGGAGGGGCTTCTCCCCCTCCCCCTTGGGGGGAGGGCCGGGGTGAGGGCGCCTTCCACGAGGCTGGCGAGGGCACAACCACCCTCACCCCAACCCTCTCCCCGAGGGAGAGGGGGGAAACGCTTGCATGGCTAAACAGGTACGCGGTCCCGGCTGCGGGCATGGGCCGTTTATGTCCCGGTGGTCCCTTTCGTCCCTTATGTCCCTTCTCGTCCCTATCTCGAACAAGGTGTCATCGCACAAGGCGGAATGGGCGAGATCGTCCTTTGTGTTGACCGCGACATCCGCCGCCCCGTCGCCCTCAAGCGCATGCTCGCGGCCACCGCGGGCGACCCAAGCCGTCGCGCTCGCTTCATCGAAGAAGCCCTGGTCACGGGGCAGCTCGAGCACCCAAACATCGTGCCCGTCCACGAACTCACCCGCCGCGACGACGGCTCGGTGTACTTCACCATGAAGCTGGTGAAAGGAAAGTCGCTCGCGGACATCATAAGGGACATCAGGGACCACAAGGACCACAGGGACACGGAGGGGAACAATATTGGTGGCACAGGCATCTTGCCTGTGGGCCACAGGCTGGAAGCCTGTGCCACCGCACCTGGGCAGCCCTCCCTGGGCGACCTGCTACAGGTTTTCCTGGAGGTTTGCGATGGCGCCTGATGTCATAGAAGGACTAACTGGAGTCCAGCGAAGGCAGGGCAGGGAACTTGGTCCATTCTTGAAGGGTCCAGATGTGGTCTGTAAGACCCGCAGCCTGAGCAGGCGAACGTTTGGCCCGACCTTCTTGGCGTAGCACTGCACGGTATCCTTCGCATGGTCGACCAGGCGTCCCGTCTGGCGAATCCCGCACCCCACCCCCTGGTATGATGTCCCGGTCGGTCTTCAAGATCAGATCTCTTCTGTTCTGTCTTTGATCGACCGGGGGGAGAGGTGGCGAAGAAGTGACCAGACCTCCATGCTGGAAGGCGTTGTGTACGGGTGTCT